>NZ_SLKM01000086.1:0-5583 GCF_007134575.1 Natronospira sp. | reverse complement strand
GGTCTGGTGCTTGATCTGCGCAACAACCCCGGGGGCATCCTGCGGGGCGCGGTGGAAATCAGCGACCTGTTTCTGGAAGAAGGGGTGATCGTCTCGGCGGAAGGACGAACCCGCTCGGCACGCTTCAGTCACAAAGCCAGCCAGGGTGACCTGATGCTGGGCGCCCCCATCGTGGTGCTGGTCAACCGGGGCAGTGCCTCGGCCTCGGAAATCGTTGCCGGTGCCCTGCAGGATCACGGGCGGGCCACGGTCCTGGGCAGCTCTTCCTTTGGCAAGGGCTCGGTCCAGACCATCATGCCCCTGTCCGGGGAAGCGGCCATGAAATTGACCACGGCACGCTATGTCACCCCTCTTGGGCGGGCCATCGAAAAGGATGGCGTGCATCCGGACCTGGATTTTCGCGACGATGAAGCGGTGCCACGGGAAGGGGCTGCCATGGGGGAACGTGCCCGGCAGGCCTGGCAAACGGCCGAACCGGTGGCCTTTGATGACGATGACGAGGTCCTGGGGCACGCCGTGCGTGTCCTCCGTGGCATGGACGGCAAGCGGATGGCGGAAGGCCAGTGAGGTTCGTAAGCAGGCTCTGGGTATTATTTCTGCTGAGCTGTCTCCCGGGCCTCACGGTCGGGGAGACGCCCCGCATGGCGGTCATCATTGACGACCTGGGTGACCGCCTGCTGCTGGATCGTCGGGCCGTTGACCTGCCCGTGCCCTTGAGCTGCGCCATTCTCCCCCATACCCCGCATGCCCGGCGGGTCGCCAGCGATTGTGCCGAGAACGGCAAGGAAGTCATGCTGCACCTTCCCTTGCAGGCGAAGGAAAATAATCAGCTTTTGGGGCCCGGGCGGCTGGAACTGGACATGGATGAGGCCACTTTCCGCGAGACCTTCCGCCGCAGCCTGGCGTCGGTTCCGGGCGTTCGGGGCGTCAACAATCACATGGGCAGCCTGCTCACCCGCCATCCCGGAGCCATGGCCTGGCTGATGGAGGAGTTGCGTGAGGCGGGCCTGTTTTTCATCGACAGCCGCACCACGCCGCACAGCGTGGCCTATGATGTCGCCCGTGAACACGCCGTGCCGGCGGGCCGTCGGGACATCTTCCTGGATCGCAGCCGGGATCCGGCGGAGATTGAAGCGGCCCTGGACCGAGCCATTCGCATTGCCCACCAGCGGGGAGAAGTCGTTGTCATTGGCCATCCCTATCCCGAGACCCTGGAGGTGCTGGAGGCACGGCTGCCCTGGCTGGAAACCGAAAGTGGTGTGGAATTGATCAACGCATCGGCCCTGCTTGAAGGCGGGGACGATCCTGTCCTTTCAGAGGGGGCGAGCGATGAGCAAGCAAGTGCTGGTGCCACTGGCGGACGGCTGTGAGGAACTGGAAGCGGTCACCATCATTGACCTGCTGCGACGCGCCGGTGTCGAGGTAAGCATTGCCGGGCTCGACGGCACCGCCGTCACCGGCAGTCACGGCATTCGTTTGGGCATCGAGATGAATCTGGACGAGGCCCTGGAGAGGGACTTCGACATGGTGGTATTGCCCGGTGGCATGCCCGGTGCGAGCCATCTCCAGGAAGACGAGCGGGTGATCAAGCTACTCAAGCAGATGACGGAGTCGGGCAAGTTCACCGGGGCCATCTGCGCCGCGCCCAAGGTGCTGGCCAGCGCCGGCCTGCTGCGCGGAAAGAAGGCCACCAGCTTTCCGGGCTTTCTCGACCATACCGATAATCTGGTGGGGGAGTACCGTGAGGAGGCGGTGGTCCAGGACGGCAAGGTCATTACCTCTCGCGGGCCGGGCACCGCCATGGATTTTGCCCTGCATCTGGTCGAGCTGTTGCTTGGCCGTGAGAAACGGGAAGAGGTTGAAGGCCGCCTGCAACGGCCCTGACTCAACCCCAGGCGGTACCGACGCGGGCGAGGATAAACAGCGCCGCCATGATTACAGCAATAACAAGAACGGTTCGGGGTTTGGGTCGCCACATATCGTGCTCAATCTCCCTGCTTATTTCTCGCCTCGATAAAGCCCGAACAGCAGTAACAGCCCGCCCAGACCGGCACCGCCCAGGCTAGCCCAGACCGGCAGGCTGCCAAGGCTGAAGCCGGCGGCGACGATCAGGCTGCCACCACCGATCACCGCCCGGGTGGCACGGTGCTGGCGGCGGGTATCCCGCTGTATTTCAGTCAACTGCCGACTGTGGGCGCGGAAATCCAGCTCGCCACTCTCCATCCGACTCAGGACCTGCTCGGCCAGTACGGGGACACGATGAAGGGCATCCCCGAGCTCGGGTAAGGCATCGCGGAAACGCCGAAACACCGCCCGCGGACCAATCTGCTGGCGCATCCAGTCTTCCAGGAAGGGCTTGGCCGTCTGCCACAGATCCAGGTCAGGGTAGAGTTCCCGTCCCAGGCCCTCGATATTCAGCAGGGTCTTTTGCAGGAGTACCAGTTGTGGCTGGACCTCCATCTGGAAACGCCTTGCCACCTGAAACAGGCGCAACAGGAGTTTGCCGAAGGAGATCTCCTTCAGAGGCTTGTCGAAGATGGGTTCGCAGACGGTGCGGATGGCGGTCTCGAATTCGTCCACCCGGGTCTCCGGCGGAACCCAGCCGGACTCCACATGCAGTTCCGCGACCTTGCGATAGTCGCGATTGAAGAAGGCGAGAAAGTTTTCCGCCAGGTAATGCTGGTCACGGGGACTCAAGGTGCCGACGATGCCGAAATCCACTGCCAGATAGCGGGGATCCCGGGGATCCGTGGCATCGACGAAGATGTTGCCTGGATGCATATCGGCATGGAAGAAATTGTCGCGAAAGACCTGGGTGAAAAATATCTCCACCCCCCGCTCTGACAATGTCTTCATATCCACGCCGGCGGCTCTCAACTCCTCGGTGCGACTGACCGGGATGCCGTGGATCCGCTCCATCACCATCACATCGGGATGGCAAAGGGGCCACTCCACTTCAGGAATGTAAAGCAGCGGCGAACGCTCAAAATTGCGTCTCAGCTGAGAGGCATTGGCCGCCTCCCGCATGAGGTCGAGCTCGTCGAGAATGGTCTTCTCGTACTCAGCCACCACCTCCACCGGCCGCAGTCTCGGGCCTTCGCTCCAATAACGTTGGGCAAGGCCGGCAATCAGGTAGAGCAGGGCGATATCGCGCCGGATGAGACGTTCGATGCCGGGACGCAGGACCTTGATGACCACGGCCCGGCCATCGCGAAGCTGTGCGGTATGGACCTGGGCGATGGAGGCGGAGGCCAGCGGGGTTTCATTGAAGTGATCAATGACGGCATCCACCGGCTCTTCCCAGGCCCGTTCCACCACGGCCCGGGCCATGGACCCGGGAAAGGGCGGGACCCGGTCCTGGAGCCGGGCCAGTTCATCGGCCACATCCTGAGGCAGAAGGTCGCGCCGGGTGGAAAGCATCTGGCCAAACTTGATGAAGATTGGCCCGAGATCTTCCAGGGCCCGACGAATACGCACCGCCCGCGGCGTGCGCCGGCGACCAAACCAGTGCCAGGGGGCGAGAAAGAGCAAAAAGCGAAACGGCCTGAAGACACGGGTGGCGAACAGGACTTCATCGAGCCCATGACGCAGCAGGACCCACTGGATATGTATCAGACGCAGGAGATGGCGTGGACGAATCAAGAACGGCGCCCCTGTCCGAAATGGTCAAAACGGGCGGTGAGCCGGTCCACATCCTCGCGCAGTTGATCCACGGCGTCCAGGTAGGCTTCCACCTCGCTGCGGTCCGGCACGGCCCGCAATTCGTCCCGCAGGTATTCGGCCAGATTGCGGGCCAGGATGTCACGGCTTTGCCGGCCCCAGGCCAGGACCTGGCGAGTCGCCTGACCCAGACCATGGGCCACGCTGTCGCCAGTGATCCCCGCCAGGGCTTCTTCCCAATCGGGATCAATCGCAGTCAGCAAGGCCTGCACCTCGCGGGCAGCCTCCATATTGCCCTCGACGGTGACTTCGCGCGGGAAGCTGCCGCCGGCACGGCCTTCCAGCGCGGCCTTGAGCAATTCAGGGGCGCGCCCGGAGAGCTTGAGATCCTGCCGCTGGGGATCCACCGCCGACAGGCGCAGGCTGCGGCCGTTGGAGGCAATCCAGACCGAAATATCCAGATCTTGAAGGTACAACTGGATGACGCGACCTTCCAGGCCCTGGATGGCAGCGGGACCGCCGGCCGCGCTGGCCAGGACGCGGTTGATGGAGCGCTCCAGTGTTGTCAGCAGGATGTTGGGTATTTGCATTGACGCCCCCCAGGCGTTTCCTGGTGCCGGAATCAGAGACGATAGCCGCGATGCAGGGCCACCACCCCGCCAGTGAGATCAAACCACGCCACCCGCTCGAAGCCGGCGGCCGTCATCATGGCCTTGAGCGTGGGCTGGTCGGGGTGCTTGCGAATGGACTCGGCAAGATAACGATAACTGTCGGCATCACCCGCGACCCACTCCCCCAGACGAGGCAAAACCTGAAACGAATACAGGTCATAAAAGGGCCTGATCAGGTCATTGGGGCGGGAGAATTCCAGCACCAACAGCCGTCCACCGGGCTTGAGCACGCGATGCATTTCCGCCAGGGCGCGGTCCTTGTGGGTGACATTGCGCAGGCCAAAGCCGATGGTGACGCAGTCAAAATGCCGGTCCGGGAAGGGCAGGACCTCGGCATCGGCCTGGACCACGGCAAGGTTCTCGCCCGCACCTTCATCCACCAGGCGATCCCGGCCACGGCCCAGCATGCTGGCATTGATATCCGACAGAACCACGGCGCCGCTGTCGCCCACCTGCTTCAGCAGGCCCCGACTGAGGTCACCGGTACCGCCGGCCAGATCCAGGACCCGGTCGCCGGGTCGCAATCCGGTCCGGGCCAGGGTGAACTGCTTCCAGATTCGGTGCAGGCCGCCGGACATGAGGTCATTCATGACATCGTAGCGTTCGGCCACGGAGTCGAACACGCCCCGCACCCGCTGGGCCTTCTCACCCACCGGTACTTCCTGGTAACCGAAATCCACCGTTGCGCGGTCCTGCTCGGCCATACCCGGCTCCTCTGTCTCGGGCGCCCATTCTAGCAGTTGGAAGTCGGCTTCGGGTGCGAAGCCTGTTCGCTTTTGATCCTTGCGGGATCGGATCTGTTTCCGCGTACGGAGATCGTGATTGAGGAAGGCTGGAGCGGCACAAACGATTGCTGCGTGTGTTTGCTTTTCATTGGGAGCTAACGGCCAAGTGAGCCTTAGGACCGTTCCGCTTCGGTGATGGGTGTGTCCCGACCTTGATGCCGACAGCGATTTGCAAGGACGCTATGGATACATCCCTGTACGCTCTGGGTTCGGCATCCTGCCTCACACAGCCTTGCAAATCGCAGCCGGCACCAAGGTCTACTGTTGTGGGCGATCACCTGGGCAGTGCCGACCGCAAGGCTAATTCAGGTCGCAAAGTATCTTATGAGCTTTTTCGCTTCACTTACCAGGATGGCGCTTGACGCCACCGCTGGCGGCGCGCTCGACGCGTTGCTTGTAGTCGGCCCAGTTCTTTTCGTAGTCGTGGCCCATTTCAAACAGGAACTGCCAGGTGTAGAGGCCGGAGT
>NZ_SLKM01000176.1:0-5598 GCF_007134575.1 Natronospira sp. | reverse complement strand
TTTCCGCCCCCTGTCTGCTACGATCAACGATTCAGAAGAGGCGACAACTACCCTGACACAGGGGGCCCCTGACGGAAGTACAGCCGGACTCTCGACGTCGGGTTCAACTGCGACTCTGGTTCCCGATATGGTCGGGGAATGGGAGGTGGAGATGACGGCCGCCACAGGTACAGTGACGAACACCGCAGCTGATACCGATGTGGTGGCTTTTTCTGTCGTGGATAACTTTTCGCCTGTGGTGGAAGTGGAGACCGGTGATTCCGTTGGCTTTTCCGGGGATAGCCTGACTCTTGATGCCTCCCATTCCTATGATCCAGCCGGCACTGATCTGTCATTTTCCTGGGAAGTCATTGTCAGTCCGGATGGGGCGACTGTAAGCCCGGAGACTGGAAATGATGAGGTGTTCACCTTTTCGGCGGATGCCAGTGGTGCCTATGAAGTCCAGCTTGAGGTAAGCGACGGGTTCAACGATGCAATCGAGAAGACCTTCCCTGTTTCTGTACTTGCTATAGCCAAGGAATACACCTTTGATGTAATTGGGGCGGCTCACCATTACTCAGAAGACATCATCGCTGTAGTCAGCGCCGGACCTCACCAGGTCCATATTATTGATGTCCCATCCGGCGACCGTGAATCAGTTGAGCTTCCTCTGATGCCGATTTCGGTGGCTATTAACCCGAATGGTGATGAGATCGCTGTCGGGCATGACGGTTGGGTGACGGTTATCGATATTGAAACTGCCGAGGTGCTTGTTTCACATCCCGTCGATGTCCAAGCCAATTCCGTTGTCCACGGTGGGAACGGTTATATATATGCGCTGCCACCTGGCCAGTGGGAAAGGGTTCGCGGTGTCCGGATTTCCGATGGTGAAACCCATGAACATGAAGGCTTCAGTGTCTACGGCGGAACCATTATGCGGATTCACCCCATTGAGCCGTGGATCTATGCTGCTAACCGCGGACTAAGTCCCAGTGATATAGAGAAGTATGATATCAGTACGGTGCCTACCGAATATGTATCGGATTCGCCTTATCACGGTACCTACGCCATGTGCGGGGACCTGTGGCTGACCTGGGACGGGGTCCGAATCATCACCGCGTGTGGTAATACTTTTCGTTCCTCAGAAGTCAGCAGCCAGGACATGGTCTATGCTGGTGCGTTGGATATGGGTGATGTAAACAGGGTACTTTGGGTCGGCCACTCGCGGGATCGCTGCGAGATCGTGACGGCAGTTGGAGATTTGGGTTGGAATCAGGACATTCCTGGAGATGCGGCGCTGATTCGGTTCGAGGATCAGTACCTTAACCGTCTGTCGTTTCAAGGCGTCCCGGAGTACGTAAAGGGGGGCAATACCCACGAGATTGTCCCAGAGCTGGTGGCGTATCACTCGGGCGATGAGGGTGTCTTCCTGTTGGCGAACCTTGAGTCTGCCAATGCCCAGGGGCATTCTGTCCTCATACAGATGCGGCTGGAAAACTGATCTCGTCTGGCACCCCGGTCTGGTTTCAAGACCGGGGTGCCCTAGGCGAAATGGGGCTAGAGTAGATGCCTTGGTCCATCGTCAGCTATCAGCTTATAAGCTAAAAGCTCTTGCCAGGGTTCCACGAGTCCTATGGTGCGGCCCTAGTCTTTTTGTTCCGGCTTCGTTTCCACCGGTTTCGGCGTATGGACTTCCAACAGATGTATCCGGCGCCCATCCGCGCGCAGGACGCGGAAGCGGTAGCCGTTCATGGTGACTGACTCGTTACGTCGGGGGAGGTGGCCGAAGGCGTGGGTGACCAGGCCACCGATGGTGTCGAATTCCTCGTTGCTGAACTCGGCATCCATGGCGTCGTTGAAGGTTTCCACGGGCATCAGGGCGCGGATGGTGAAGCGCTTGTCCGAATGGCGGTGGATGTCGCCTTCTTCGTCTTCGATGTCGGTTTCATCGTCAATGTCGCCGACGATCTGTTCAAGGACGTCTTCAATGGTGACCAGGCCCGAGACGCCGCCGTATTCGTCGACGACGATGGCCATGTGGTTGCGGCTTTCCCGGAAGTCGGAGAGCAGGACGTTGAGGCGTTTGCTTTCCGGGATGAAGCTCGCCGGGCGCAGGTATTCGCTGACATTGAAGCCGCCACCGGTCTGGCCTTCGGCAAAGTAGCGGAGCAGGTCCTTGGCGAGCACCACGCCGACGACTTCATCGCGGTTCTCGCCGATTACGGGAAAGCGGCTGTGGCCGGATTCGATGGCCTGGGCGAGGACCTCGTCCAGATTGGCCTCGCGGCGGATGACCACCATCTGCCCGCGGGGAATCATGATGTCGCGGACCTGCATTTCCGAGACCTGAAGCACGCCTTCCAGCATGGCCTGGGCGTCAATGTCGAACAGCTCCCGACGCTGGGCGTCGCGCAGGACATCCATCAGTTCCACTCGATCGCGGGGCTCACCGGAGATGGCCTGGCCGATGCGCTCGAACAGGCCCTTGATACCGCCGCTGCCGTCGTTTTCCTGTTGCTGCTCGTCTTCTTTCATGGATCTCGGCTGATAGCTCATGATCAGATTCTGTCGCTCAGGGGGTACGGTAGGGGTCCGGATAGCCCATCTCGGACAGGATACGGATTTCCAGGGCCTCCATGGCTTCGGCTTCGGGCTCTTCCTGATGATCATAGCCCAGCAGATGGAGGACGCCATGGACGACCATGTGGGCCCAGTGGGCCTCGGGGCGCTTGCCCTGTTCGGCGGCTTCCCGGGCGACCACCTCGGCGCAGATCACCAGATCGCCCAGATGCCGCCAGGGCAGGGCGGGGAGATCGTCGCCGGGGAAGGAAAGTACATTGGTGGGCCGGTCACGGTCGCGCCAGTGGGCGTTGAGTGCCTGGCTTTCGCCGGACTCGACCACGCGGATGGCGAGCTCCAGGGCACGCCCGCCCAGGGCCAGATCGGGGTTGGTCTGCTCGGCGCCGGCCAGGGCGGCTTCGGCAAAGCGGCGGAAGGTGGCCTGCGCCGGGGTGTCCGGGTGCTCGGCCTCCACCGCCAGGTCCAGGTTCAGGCCTGGAGGGGGAGGCTCCTCGTCCCGGCGGTCGGGATTGCTTTGCTCGTCCATGGGCTGCATCTCAGTGGTCGCCGTGCCGCTCATAGGCGCTGACGATCTTCTGGACCAGGGGGTGGCGGACCACGTCCCGGGCGGTGAAGAAGGTGAAGCTCACATCGGGGACGTCCTTCAGGACCTCGATGGCGTGGCGCAGACCGGAGGTCTGGTTGCGCGGCAGGTCGATCTGGGTCACGTCCCCGGTCACCACCGCGCGGGAGCCGAAGCCGATGCGGGTGAGGAACATCTTCATCTGCTCAACGGAGGTGTTCTGGGCCTCATCGAGGATGATGAAGGATTCATTCAGGGTGCGACCGCGCATGAAGGCAAGCGGGGCGACCTCGATCACATGGCGCTCGATCAGCCTGCCGACTTTCTCAAAGCCCATCATTTCGTAGAGGGCGTCATACATGGGGCGCAGATAGGGGTCGACCTTCTGGGCCATGTCGCCGGGCAGAAAGCCGAGGCGCTCGCCGGCCTCCACGGCCGGGCGGACCAGGATCAGGCGGCGCACCTCGTCGCGCTCCAGGGCCTCCACGGCGCTGGCCACGGCGAGATAGGTCTTGCCGGTGCCGGCCGGGCCGATGCCGAAACTGAGATCGGAGCGCTGCATGTCGGAGAGATAGCGCTGCTGGGCGGGGCCGCGGCCGGTGATTTTGCCCCGGCGGGTATGAACCACCACGGATTCGCTCGGCGCCTCGCGCTCCTCCACCAGGGCTTCCAGGCCGGATTCCTGCAGGCGCAGGTGGATGGCCTCCGGGTCCAGGTCCTGGTCCTCGGTGACTTCATAGAGGGTTTTCAACAGCTCACCGGCAGCCGTCACCGGGCCTTCGTCGCCGATGACCCGAAAGTGATTGCCGCGATTGTTGATTTCCACGCCGAGCCGGCGTTCCACCTGGCGGATGTGCTCGTCAAACTGGCCGCAAAGGTTGGCGAGGCGACGGTTGTCCGCCGGTTCCAGGTTGATGTCGAGAGAGCGGGGTTGTGGAGTCAATTCCTGCCGGTGACCCCTCCGTTCAGGGTGTCCAGATTCGAATATGTGCCTCGGCGCTCATTATATCAAGACTGGGCAGCCAGGCGGTGGACTCTATTGCTCATTGATCCAGGTCTCGATGGCATCCACCGCCTCGATCATCTGACGGCAGCAACGCTGCAGAAAGTCCGTTTCACTGAGCTCGCCGCTCTCAAGGGCCGGGGCACAGGCCAGGGCCGCCTCGCCATCGAAGTCCACATAGGCCAGGCGGGTGGTGAGCTCGCTTAGCGGGCGGCCGAAGGCATGGCCGGGCAGCAGCGCCACGCCGCTTTCCTCCAGCAGGCGCTGGCAGAGGGTTTCGCTGTCTTCGATGCCGCGTCGGGCAAGCCGTTCGCGCAGGGGGCTGAAGTCCGGGAAGAGATAGAAGCCGCCGGCCGGGCGGGTGACCGAGAGCCCGGCCTTGCAGAGCCGCTCCCAAAGGGTCAGGCCCAGGAGGCGAAGAATCCGCCGGGAGTGGTCCAGGTAGCGGTCGATCTCCGTGTTGCGGTCAAAGGCGGTGATGGCGGCGCACTGGATGGGGGCGCTGGTGGAGGTGAAGGTCTCGCTGGCCACCACCGCCATGGCGTCCTGAAGCCAGCGCAGGCTGCGCGGGAAACAGAAGGTACCCAGGCGCCAGCCGCCGGCGCCGCACCATTTGGACAGGCCGGCGCTGATGATGGTCCCCTCGGGGTAATAGCGGGCAATGGAGACATGTTCGCCGGTATGGTGGAGTTCCCCGTAAATCTCATCCGATAGCAACACAACACGGTAATTTCTCGCCACTTCGGCCAGTTCCTGAAGCTCGTCCAGGGTATAGGTGTCGCCGGTGGGGTTGGAGGGGTAGTTGAGGATGATGATCCGTGGTCGGGTGGGGTCGCTGCGGCAGAGGCGGTCCAGTTCCTCCGGGGTCAGGCGCCAGTCATTTTCGGCCTGGGTGGGCACCCAGCGGATCTGGCGACCGATTATATGGGCCTGGGGGGCGTAACTGACCCAACTCGGGGTGGGAATGACCAGGTCCCCGTAATAGGTGAGCTGGACGATGAACATCAGCTCCTTGGAGCCGGGCCCGATGAGAATATTGTCGCCGTCCACATCAAGGCCCTCGGCGCGGGCATGATAGGCCGCCACCGCCTCCCGCAGGGGGCGCAGACCGCTGACCGGAAGGTAGTCCTTTTCGTGGGCATGGTCGCGCAGGGCCTGGACCACCGGTTCCGGCACCGGGAAGGGGGATTGGCCCAGACCCAGTCGGTAGACCTTGCGTCCCCGGTCCATCAACTCACGGCTGGCCTCGTTGATGGCCAGGGTGGCGGACTGGCTGAGGCCGCGAACATTGAGGTTGAGATTGATGTCGAGCGAGCGGTTCATGTTACTGATCCCTTGAGCATGATTGGATGGCGGGCAAATCACTCCGTCTGTGGTCAAGCTTAGCAGCGCCCGGCGGGAATGTGACGAAGCCAGAGAAAGGATGTTGCATGGATGCCCGGGACGTTTATGATGGGGCAGTAACATGATTCCA
>NZ_SLKM01000067.1:0-5670 GCF_007134575.1 Natronospira sp. | reverse complement strand
TGAGCCACCAGGCGATCGCGGACCATGCGGCCGTTGACGAAAAAATGCTGCAGATCGGGCTGGCTGCGGGAAAAGCTGGGGCGTGCCACCCAGCCATGCAAACGCAGGCCAGCGCCCGAATGTTCGATATGCAAGGATTCTTCCAGAAAGGCCTGGCCACAGAGGGCCGCCACGCGGCGTTCCCGGACAGCCTGATCCTCCCCCGCCGGCAGGGTGAAAACCGGCTTGCCATTATGTAACAGTCGGATCTCGACATGATCACGGCTCAGTCCCACCCGGCGGACCACCGTTTCCAGATGACCAAACTCCGTCCTTTCGGTACGCAGGAACTTACGCCGCCCCGGGGTATTGAAAAAGAGGTCCCGCATTTCGACGGTGGTCCCTTCCGGATGGGCCGTGGGCTGCGGCCCTTCGAACCCTCCCTGGCCATCACCCAGCAGTTCATGGCCCTGTTCCTCACCGCGAGTCCGAGAGCGAAGCTTGAGCCGCGCCACTGAAGCGATACTGGCCAGAGCCTCGCCCCGAAAGCCCAGCGTCACCACTCGCTCCAGGTCTGCCATGTCCACCAGTTTGCTGGTGGCATGACTGCTCACGGCCAGGGGTAAATCGGCGGCGGCAATGCCGTCACCGTCATCGCGGACCCGAATCAGGCGCACACCGCCCTGCTCCACCTCGATCGTGATCCGCCGGGCACCGGCATCCAGACTGTTTTCCAGCAGCTCCTTGACCACCGAGGCGGGACGCTCCACCACCTCGCCGGCGGCAATCTGATTCACCAGCTGGGGTGGCAGGGCACGAATGGGGCGACGGGCCGTGCGGTTAGGGGCGGTGTCCTTGCTGGCGCTCATGAGAATCCCGGTACAAAGCCAAAACGGCATTGTACCGGGAGGAGGCTTCAGCTCGAAGTGGGGATGCGCAGGACCTGGCCGACCCGGATCCGGTCGCCGTTGAGGTCATTGGCCTGACGCAGCTGGTTGACGCTGACGTCGTACTTGCGGGCGATGGCGGAAAGGGTTTCACCCCGGCTGATGCGGTGCTCACGCCCCGGGCTGTCCCCATTGCGGACCATCTGCGCGATTCGGGTGCCGGGCACCGGGTTTTCCCAGAAGTAATCACGGATGCCATCAAGAATGTACCGGGCGAGATTTTCCTGGTATTCACGCTGATTGAGCAGCCGCTCTTCCTGGGGGTTGGAGATGAAGGCACTCTCCACCAGGATGGAGGGCATGTCGGGGGCGCGAAGCACGGCAAAACCGGCCTGCATGACTTCGCGCTTGTGCAGACGGATATTGCCCCCCATCTGCTGGATCAGGCGGTCACCGAGGTCGAGACTGGCGCTGATGGAGGCCGACTGGGACAAGTCCATGAGCACCGAAGCCACGGTATCGTCCTTGTCGGACAGCTTGACCCCGCCGATCAGATCGGCCGAGTTCTCGCGGTCGGCCAGCCACTGGGCGGCTTCGTGGCTGGCGCCACGCTGGGAAAGGGTATAGACCGAGGCCCCGCGGGCACGGGGGTCCTTGAAGGCATCGGCATGAATGGAAATGAACAGGTCGGCCTCGGCATCACGGGCACGCTGGACGCGGTCGCGCAGGGACACAAAGTAATCCCCGGTCCGGATCATGAAGGGTTCCATGCCCGGCTCGGCGTCCAGCAAACGCTCCAGGCGCCGCGCAATCTGCATGACCACATCTTTCTCGCGTGTGCCACTGGGGCCGATGGCACCCGGGTCCTCGCCGCCGTGACCGGCGTCAATGGCAATGACCACCGGACGGCTCTCGCCATTGGGCAATTCGCGCACCGTATCCCGCGCCCGTTCGCGGCTGTTCTTGCGATCCAGGTCCACCACCAGGCGATGACCATATTGCTCATTGGGCTCAACCAGGAAGCTGCGCGGGCGCGCCTCCTCGGCGAGATCCAGCACTACCCGCAACTGACCGTTTTCCCGCTTGCCACTGCGAATGCCGGCAACGACCCCATCCCCGGCGGGGGAAAAACCGTCCGAAAGACGGGCATTGCTAAGATCGATAACAATCCGGTCCGGCTCGGAGAGGGAGAACAGACGATGGTCCGCAGGCCCGGACAGATCGAAGACGACACGGGTTCTCTCCGGCGAATCCCACAGGCGCACACCCTCCACCTCGGTTGCATGGGCAGCCGGGAAGGCAGTCAGCAACATGAGCAGGGACAGCAGGGCGCGGCAGCTTCGCATTGTCGGGATACTCCCTTGTCCGACTCGGGCCCGGTCTCCGTCGAAACCGATGCGTCTGCCCCAATCTATACAACAGGACGGGCAAAAATCAAGTTTTTTCAGTAAAAATAGCTATCTAGAAAGAATTCTTATTGCGGCTTATCAAGGGCAATATCGGCCTCGTCCCGAAGCCGCGACGGCAGGCCTGCAAGCAGGGACGCGCCCCTCGGGCCGAGGGCCTTCAGCGTCGCCAGTCGCCCGGCTTGCGCATGCTCGAGCGCAATCTCACAGTCCGCCTCCGGCAGCAGGCCCCGTCCCCGCTCCGGCCACTCCACCAGCAAGACCAGGTCACTGGCATCCATGTCACGAATGCCAATGAACTCCAGCTCTTCCGGGTCGGCAAGCCGATAGAGATCCATGTGCCAGACCCGGCGACCGGCGGGCTCGTAGGGCTCCATCAGTGTGTAGGTGGGGCTGCGGACCGGGCCGCTCTCACCGAGGGCACGCAGGAAGGCGCGGCACAGACTGGTCTTGCCAGCGCCCAACTGGCCGGACAGGTAGATCACCAGGCCCTCCCCGGGCGGCAAGAGCTCGGCCAGTGCGGCCCCCAGGGCCTGGGTACCCTCCTCCCTGGGCAGGTGAAGCTCCAGCTCACTCATCGGCGCTCTCCAGCGGGATTAACCAGACGCTGTACCGCCGGCAACAGGTCCGGGGCCTGCAAGCCGCGCTGCCCCTGCTCCCGGGCGGCCAGATCGCCGGCAGTGGCATGCAGCCAGGTGGCGACCCAGGCCGCCTCGCCTTCCGGCAGACCCTGGGCCCGCAGCCCTCCCGCGATTCCCGCCAGGATGTCACCCATCCCGGCCACCGCCATACCCGCATTGCCGGCATCACAGACATGGGTCACCCCCTGTGGCTCGGCGATCAGACTGCCGGCGCCCTTGAGTACCACCGTGGCCTGGTAGCGCTCGGCCAGGGCGGTGACGGCAGCGAATCGGTCGGCTTCCAGTTCGGCAGGGGACTGTGACAACAGCCGTCCAGCCTCTCCCGGATGCGGTGTCAGTATGCTGCCGGCTGGAGGCCGGCGCCCGTCGCGGGCCAGCAGATTGAGTCCATCGGCATCCAGCACCAGCGGGCGCCCCGAATCCAGTGCCAGCCGCCAGAGACGCCGGCCCCAGGCCCCCTGTCCAAGACCCGGCCCGACCACCAGGACATCGGCCGTGGCCAGGGTTGCCCGAGCCTGGGCGGGACGACGAATTCCCTGAACCAGCAGACTGGGAGCGCGAGCCAGAGCCGCGCTCACGTGTTCAGTGCGGGTCAGCAGACTCACCCGGCCCGCACCGGCGCGGAGGGCGGCCTCGGCGGCCATGATGCCCGCACCGCCCATGCCATGATCGCCGCCGAGCACGACCACATGGCCGTGCCGACCCTTGTGAGCAACCGGCGAGCGTGGTCTCAGGCAGGCTGCCACCGCCTGGCGCTCGATCAGGAATGCCGTCGGCGTCATGCCCTGGTACACGGCATCGGGAATATCCAGGCGTTCAAAATGCACCCGACCACACACGGCCCGGGCCTGCCCGGTATGGAGGCCACGCTTGCGGCCCACAAATGTGGAGGTATGGGAAGCGCGAACGACATCCCCCAGCAACTGCCCGGTATCCGCATCCAGGCCAGTGGGACAGTCCACGGCAAAGACCGGCGCCGGATGGGCATTGGCCAAATTCACCAGTGTCGCGATCTGCCCCTCGGGAGGACGCGCCAACCCGGTGCCGAGCAGGGCATCCACGATCAGGCCGGTATCCCCCGGGAGCTGCTCCTGAAAGTTGCTGATCTCACCGCCCGCCCGCAGCCAGTCATCCCGGGCCCGAGCCGCGTCACCGCCGAGGCGGTCGGAATCCACTGCCGAGACCAGGGTCACCGGCAGTTCTGCTTCAAGGGCGAGCCGGGCAATCACGTAACCATCGCCACCGTTATTGCCGGGGCCGGTGAGCACCAACAGACGACCACTGCCGCCGGGCCAGAAGAAGCGCAGACGCCGAAAGGCTGCCTCACCGGCTCGGCACATGAGTGGATAGCCGCCGATACCGGCATCCTCGATCGCCCGACGATCCAGCTCACGGACCTGGGCGGCGGTATAGAGTGCTTGTTCGGGAATCCTTGTCATAGGCCAAGAGTATAAAGGACTGTGCGAAAATAACCGTGTGAGTGACAACGCCGACATTGACTACGCCGAACTGGCCAACCGCATCCGGGGCTGGGCGCTGGCCCTGGGTTTTCAGGCCACCGGCATCAGCGATGCCGACCTGGGCCAACACGAGGCCCGGCTTGAGGCCTGGCTGGGAGAAAACCGCCACGGCAGCATGGAATGGATGGCGCGGCATGGTCGCAAACGCAGCCGCCCCGGCGAGCTGCTGCCAGGAACCCGGCGGATCATTTCCGTGCGCATGGATTATTTGCCCGAGCCCGCCGCCGATAGCTGGTCGGTCATGGCCGATGGCAGGCTTGGATTTGTTTCACGTTATGCCCTCGGTCGCGATTATCACAAGCTGCTGCGCAAACGCCTGCAACAGTTGGCGGATCGAATTCGCAAGGCCATCGGGGATTTCGGCTACCGGGCTTTTGTCGATAGCGCACCGGTGATGGAGAAACCCCTGGCCGCGCAAGCCGGGCTTGGCTGGCAGGGCAAGCACACCAACCTCCTCCACCAGAAGACGGGGTCCTGGTTCTTCCTTGGGGAACTGTTCACCGACCTGCCCCTGCCCGTGGACGAAGCAGGGCAAGACCACTGCGGCAGCTGCCGACGCTGCATTGACGCCTGCCCCACTGGCGCCATTACCGGACCTTATCGCCTGGATGCCCGCAAGTGCATCAGCTACCTGACCATCGAGCATGATGGCCCCATCCCCGAACGCTATCGACGGGCCATGGGCAATCGCATCTACGGCTGTGACGACTGCCAACTGGTCTGCCCCTGGAACAAGTTCGCACGCCCCAGCGAACAGACCGATTTTCATCCCCGTCACGGCCTGGACCAGGCTGAACTGATCGAACTGTTCGCCTGGAGCGAGGCGGACTTCCTTGACCGGATGGCGGGTTCCGCCATCCGCCGAATCGGTCACGAACGGTGGCTGCGTAACCTGGCCGTGGCTTTGGGTAATGCGCCGAAAAGCTCCGCAGCGGTGACCGCACTCAAGGCGCGTCAGGATCATCCCTCCGCCCTGGTGCGAGAGCATGTAAACTGGGCCCTGGCACACCAATCCGGCAAAGCCCGTCATCAATAAGGGGATAACTCGACGTGTACAGACAGCTAATCCTGGCCCTGATCGCGGTGCTCACACTGGCTGGCTGCGGC
Source organism: Natronospira sp. (assembly GCF_007134575.1). Lineage (NCBI taxonomy): Bacteria > Pseudomonadati > Pseudomonadota > Gammaproteobacteria > Natronospirales > Natronospiraceae > Natronospira > Natronospira sp. The sequence goes on along the minus strand of NZ_SLKM01000067.1, from coordinate 130 downwards.
AGCACCCAGTCAATACCGGAACGCGGCGATAGCGCTCGCAGTGGCGTGTTCTCCAGTCGCATCACCACCACCGAACCCCAGCTTCAGTGGCAACAGAGCCTGGACAGCGAGGTCCGGGGGGGGCTGGCCT
>NZ_SLKM01000268.1:0-5687 GCF_007134575.1 Natronospira sp. | reverse complement strand
CAGTGAATGATAATTCAAATTGTTGCTTGAGGTCTTTCAGGCCGCTTGTACTGGAATGGCATTACGGCTGTTCTTGACCTGGTTGCTCTCGTCCATATAGAGCAAACGCGGCTTGTGGCGCGCCACCTCGGACTCGTCCATGCCGCCGTAGGCGCAGATGATGACCCGGTCGCCGGGACTGGCCTTGTGGGCAGCCGCGCCGTTGACCGAGATAATCCGGGAGCCTTCCTCGCCACGAATGGCGTAGGTGGAGAAACGCTCACCATTGGTCACGTTGTAAATCTCGATCTGTTCATAGTCATGGATTCCTGCCGCGTCCAGCAGGTTTCCGTCGATGGCGCAGGAACCTTCGTAATCCACTTCGGCGTGGGTCACGCAGGCACGATGCAGCTTGGCCTTCAGCAATGTCACAAACATGGCGAACCGTCTTGTTGAGCTGGTCAGTCAGAATATCGCGATAAACGCGAGCCAGGCCCACAAAGGCCTAGCCCGCCAATTTTAGGCCAGGGCCCGGCCCCGACTCAAGCCGGGGCCTTGCCGGGCGCCGGTACGGCAAGATTGTCGATCAGCCGGGCCTTGCCCAGGCGGGCGGCGCCAAAGACATTGATGGGCCCCTCCCCTGGCGGCCCGAGAGTGTCCCGATCCCGGGCTTCCAGGTAATCCACTTCAAAACCCGCTTCTTCCAGCCGCTGTCGACCGGCGGCCAGCGCTGCTTCCAGACTGCCCCGGTCCCTGGAAAGCGCGGTCGAGACCTGCTGCAGCACCTGGTAGAGCAGCGGTGCCCGCTGCCGTTCCTCCTCGCTCAGGTACTGGTTCCGCGAACTGGTGGCCAGACCGTCAGTCTCACGCATGGTGGGTGAGCCGAGCACCTTGACCGGGAGATTGAGATCCTCGGTCATGCGCCTGATTACCTGCAATTGCTGCCAGTCCTTCTCGCCAAACACGGCTACATCCGGCTGAACCATGTTGAAAAGCTTGGCCACCACCGTGGCCACGCCGCGGAAATGCCCTGGTCGGTCCCGACCGCAAAGCACATCCGTCAGGGCCGACGGCACCGCCACGGTGCTGGTGTTTTCCTCTCCCCGCGGGTAGATGCTGGCAACATCAGGCGCGAACAGCAGGTCCACACCGGCCTCGACCAGCTTTTCCTGATCCGCCTTCAGCGTCCGGGGGTAGGCCTCCAGGTCCTCGCCCGGGCCGAACTGCATGGGGTTCACGAAGATACTGACGACCACCCGGTCGGCATTGTTACGAGCATCGTCCACCAGGGCCAGGTGGCCGGCATGGAGATTACCCATGGTGGGCACGAATCCCACGGTCTCGCTGCGGTGCCGCCAGCCGGCGACGAGCTGCCTCAGTTCCACGATGTTGTCGAGGGTGCGCATCAGTCGAATCCGTGCTCGTCGCAAGGATAGCGGCCGTCCTTGACGGCCTGGACATAGGCGGAAATGGCCGCATCCACGCTGTCGGCCTCGGCCATGAAATTCTCCACGAAGCGCGGCTTGCGGCCCGGTGGAATCCCCAGCATGTCGTGCACCACCAGAATCTGGCCATCCACCCCGGCACCGGCACCGATACCGATCACCGGGACCTCGGCCTCGGCGGTAATTCGCTGGGCCAGATCCCGCGGCACACACTCGAGCAGCAACAGGTCGGCACCGGCGGCGACCAGATCACGGGCATCCTGGCGCATGGCATCGGCAGCGGCCTCGTCACGTCCCTGAACCCGGAAACCACCGGCCTTGTGGACCGACTGGGGCCTCAGACCCAGATGGGCGCAGACGGGAATACCCTGCCCCGCCAGCGCGGCGATGACCTCCGCCTGCCCCGCGGCCCCTTCCAGTTTCACCATGCCCGCGCCGGCACGCATCAGGCGAGCGGCATTATCCACGGCCCGCTGGGGATCGGCATAGCTGACAAAGGGCATGTCGGCCACCAGCAGAGGGATGTGGAGCCCGGCGGCCACACAGCGGGTGTGGTACTCCATGTGGTCCATGGTGACCGGCACGGTGGTGGCATGCCCCTGGATCACCATCCCCAGGGAATCGCCAACCAGCACCAGGTCCACCCCGGCAGCCTCCTCCACCCTGGCGAAGGCGGCGTCGTAGGCGGTCAGACAGGCAATCTTCTCGCCCTCGGCCTTCATCTTGGCCAGTGTACTCAGGGTCACCGGCCGTTGGCGGGCAGGCGATTCGCCTGATTGTGATGCCTTGGATCCGTACATTGAAAACTCTCTCAGATTGGACCGGGATTGAAATAGTGTCGACCGCTTCGCACTTGCTTGAGCTGATTCACCAGTAACTGGAAGTCCTGTTCCCGCTCCACCGGATTGATGTCGGCCGTGTTCACGATCAACAGCGGCGACTGCTCATAATGATGGAAGAACTCGGTGTAGGTATCCACCAGCCGATGCAGATAATCGGGGGTAATGCCGCGCTCCCAGGGAATCCCGCGTTTTTCGATGCGTTCCATGAGCACCGGAACAGGGGCCTGCAGATAGACCACCAGATCCGGTTTGGGGGCATCCAGTGACAGATGGCTCCAGGCCTGCTCGTAGAGCTGCAGTTCGTGGTGATCCAGATTGAGACTGGCAAACAGCCGATCCTTGTCGAGGAGAAAATCGGCTACCCGGGTCCGCGGCTGAAACAGGTCCGACTGGCGCAGGGCCTGAATCTGCTGGGCGCGCTGGTAGAGGAAGAACAGCTGGGTGGGCAGGGCCGCACCCCTGGGATCTTCGTAGAAGCGCTCCAGAAAGGGGTTGGCTTCTGCCCCCTCCAGCATCAGCTCGGCATCCCAGGCCTCGCCCAGGCGCCGGGCAAAACTGGTCTTGCCAACACCGATGGGGCCCTCCACTACCACGTAGCGGGGTGCATGCGAATCCGACAGGCTCATAGTCGCTCGATCCCCTCGCAACTGATCATTCCTTTCCGGTCAATGACCCGTCCCACACCCGGCACCTCCAGCTCGGGTGCCACCTCGGCCAGTGGCACCAGCACAAAGGCGCGTTCTGCCAGGCCCGGGTGCGGCAGGCTCAAAAATTCACTCTCACGCCGAGCCTGACCATAGCAGAGCAGGTCCAGATCAATCAGGCGTGGCCCCCAGCGCTGGGCACTGGACCGTCGCCGGCCCAGGCGGCTCTCCAGACCCAGCAATGCCTCCAGCAGGGACTCCGGGCTAAGCGCGGTTGCCAGTCCCGCCACGGCATTGACGTAATCAGGCTGACCCGGGGGGCCCATGGGCGGGGTGCGATAAAGCGAGGAGGCCCGGCGCAGCTCACAATCCGGCAGTGTCTCCAGGGCCGACAGGGCAGAGTGCAGCATGTCTTGCGGATCACCCAGATTGGCGCCCAGCCCCACCCAGGCCAGATCCTGCTCAGTCACCGTTACCCCCTCCAGGCTTGCGGCGTCGCCGACGTCGCTTGCCCCGTCGGCGACCGGGGCCATCCTGCTCGCCCTGCCGGGCGGCAAAGAGCTGGGCTTCCCCTTCCGGCACGGACTCCTGGGCCTGAGTCCAGAACTCGGCCAGGTCTTGCGGTGCATCACCCACTTCCGCCCGCAGCAGCAGAAAGTCGTAGGCTGCCCGAAAGCGCGGATGTCCCAGCAGCCGCATGGACCGCTTGCCGCGGGTCCGGGTAAGCCGGCGCTGAAGATGGACCATATCGCGCATCACCATGCCGAAACGACGGGGGATCGAGACCGTGGACTGTTGGTTCTCGAACACCACACGGGTCGCCAACTGCATGGCCTCGGCCGGGTTGTTGCCATCTTCCTCGAAGCGACGCGTCTGATCCTGCACTGCCCCCCACAGGAAGGCGGCGAGCAGAAAGGCCGGGGTGACCGGCTTGTCTTCGGCGATACGTCGATCCGTATTGGCGAGCGCTGCCCGCACGAAATCCAGTCGGCGTTGTCCTTCCGGACCAAGGAAACTGTGCTCGGCCTGGGGAAACAGGATTCCGAACAGTCCGTATTCCCGAAGCTTGTCAAAGGTCTCCAGGGCGCGTCCGGCGAGGAAAAGCTTGAGATACTCATCGAAAAGCCGGGCCGGCGGAATATCCTCCAGCCGCTCGCCCATGTACCCCAGCGGGGCTTCGGTGGTGGGCGCAATATCAAAACCCAGCTTCACCGCGAAACGAATCGCCCGCAGCATTCGAACGGGGTCCTCGCGGTAGCGGGCTTCCGGGTCACCAATGAGACGAATCACGCGACGACGAACGTCCTCCATGCCGCCGACATAGTCGACGATGGAAAAATCGCGGATGTTGTAATAGAGCGCATTGATGGTGAAGTCCCGCCGGAAGGCGTCTTCTTCCAGCGTGCCGTAGACATTGTCGCGCAGGATCATGCCCGAATCGTCAATGTCATGATCCCGGCCATTGGCGGTCGCGGCACTGTCTTCGTCCGGCGTCATCGCCCGGAAGGTGGCCACCTCTATAACCTCGGGACCGAACAAGACGTGGGCCAGGCGAAAGCGTCGCCCGATCAGGCGACAATTGCGGAACTGCTCCCGCACTTCTTCGGGCCTGGCATCGGTGGCGATGTCGAAATCCTTGGGCTGACCGCCCAGCAGCAGGTCCCGGACACCTCCGCCGACGATATAGGCTTCGTAGCCGGCGTTCTTCAGGCGATACAGAACCTTCAGGGCAGCCTCGGAAATATGCTGCCGCGAAACATTATGCTGTGGACGTGGAATAATGGCTGGCTCGGCGATAGCGAAACCCTTCCCTCTGCTGAATGAAACCTGGGCAAATCCGGAGCGTCCGGGCCTCGCCGTGGCAACAGACAGGGGTAGCGCAAGCGGTAGCACCGCCACCGCTTGCGTTACCCCACCTGGTGCAGCGAAGGGCCCGATTCGCGGCGACCATGATACCATTCCCGCCCCCAATCGCGCCGCTCCCGCACTCTCTGCGGGCCCCGGCCGTCCCGGAAGACCGTGAAACCGGAGTCTTTTGGCATGGAGATCGACAAGCAGCGTCCGGCCAGCTTACTGCGCCGTCTCGGCGCGGCCCTCTATGACGGCCTTCTGGTGCTGGCCATCTGGTTCATTGCCACGCTGGTGGCTCTGCCCTTTGCGGGGGAAGAGGCCTTCGAGCCGGAGAACCCCATGCTGCTTGCCTATCTGATTCTGGTCACCGGCCTGTTTTTCATCTGGTTCTGGCAGCGCAGCGGCCAGACCCTGGGGATGCGGGCCTGGCGCCTGCGCCTGGTCAATGGGCAGGGTCATCATCCCCCACTCTGGCGCCTGATCATGCGCGCCGGGCTGATGCTCCTGCTGCTGATTCTTGCCCTCTATGGCCTGGCCTTCCTGACCCAGGACTTCTGGCCGGACTGGCTGGGCGCGCTGATGCTCATGCCGCTGTGCATTTCCATGGCCTGGGTTCTGGTGGACGAAGAACGCCGCAGCCTCCACGACATCGCCGCCGGCACCCGCCTGATTTTCCTGCCCAAGCAGGAAGGCAGTCATTGAGGCAGCGCCCTAGGACCCTTCTTTGTCGGTGACGGGGTGCGTTCCGGCCTTGGGGCCGACAGGGGTTTCCAAGAGCGCCGTAAATACATCCCTGTAGGCTCTGTGGGCGACGTCCTGTCGCCCACAGTCTTGGAAACCCCTGTCGGCCCCAAGGCCTACCTTTGGTGGTGGTCACCTAGGCCTTGCTTGCTGATGGCGTATTCAATTTGATGGGCCGATTGCCT
>NZ_SLKM01000011.1:0-19331 GCF_007134575.1 Natronospira sp. | reverse complement strand
TCAGCTTTATTATCAGATTGCCATTCATGGCCGACGGGACCTGCCGTTGGCGCCAGAGCCCCGGGCCGGTCTGGAGATGACCCTGCTCCGGATGCTGGCTTTCCGCCCCGATACTGCCGAAGAGGGCAGTGCCGGTTCACCCCCCGGGGGCCGGCGTAGCAGACCGGGGGGTGTGAGCTCAGGGGGACAGTTTGCCCCGAAGTCGCAAAATCCCGACCGTTCGCCCTCCAGGGCAGCGGAGTCAGCGTCGGCGCAAGATTCAGTCATGGAGGGGCCGGCGGCCGAGCGTGCTCAAGCGACGCCTTCCGAGCCCGCTGCCGTGGCGCCGGATACTGCCGGGCCCGCATCAAGTGGCGACAAGTCGCCGCCTGGCAATTGGTCGGCCCTGGTCGATGGCCTGGGTCTCAAGGGGCTGGCCCGCCAGTTGGCGGACAATTGCCAGCTGGAAGGCTGGGATGGCGACAATGCCCGCCTGCAGATTGATCCCGCCGGGGCACAGTTGCAGACCCCGGGGGCGGTGGGTCGCCTGGAAAAGGCGCTCGGCCGCTTTCTGGGTCGGCCGGTGAAGGTCCGTATTCGGGTGACCGAGGCGCTGGAAGACACGCCGGCACGTCAGCAGCAGGCCCGCCAGGAGGCCCGTGAGCAGGAGGCCCGTGAATCCATTGAGCGGGACCCCAATCTTCAGGCGCTGCGTGAGGAGTTCGGCGCAGAGCTGGAGCCACGTGCGGTCAGATTCCGTGCCCCCAAGGGGAATGATCAGGCGCCTTCCTGACTCTAAGGAACCTCATGAGGTTCCTTAAGCACTGATCAGAGATTCTCGACACGACGCTAGCAGATTCATGATGATCGGAGGTGACATGAAAGGTGGACTCGGCGGCCTGATGAAGCAGGCCCAGCAGATGCAGGAACAGATGAAGAAGGCCCAGGAAGAACTGGCCAATGTGGAAGTCACCGGCAGCGCCGGCGGTGGCATGGTGGAAGTGGTGCTCAGTGGCCGCCATGAGGTGCGCCGGGTGAGCATTGATGATTCAGCCATGGAAGATGACCGGGAAATGCTGGAAGACCTGATTGCCGCGGCTTTCAATGACGCGGTGCGCAAGGTTGAAGAGACGACCCAGGAGAAGTTTGCCGGAATGAGCAGTGGCCTGGGCGGCATGATGCCGCCGGGCATGAAATTGCCGTTCTGAACCCGGGATGATCTTTTCTCGCCACCTGCAATCCCTGATCGATGCCCTGCGGGCCCTGCCCGGGGTCGGGCCCCGCTCGGCTCAGCGCATGGCTTTCCACATTCTGGAGCGGGACAGGGAAGGGGGCCAGGACCTGGTTCGGGCTCTGACGGCGGCCCTGGACAACGTCAGCCAGTGCGGCCAATGTCGGATGCTGAGCGACGAACCCCTTTGTGGCGTCTGTCGCAGTGACAGGCGGGATGCCGGTTTGATCTGTGTGGTGGAGAGCCCAGCCGATGTAATGGCGATTGAGCAGGCCACGGATTACAGTGGCCGTTATTTCGTGCTCATGGGCCACCTCTCGCCCCTGGACGGGATCGGACCCGAGGAGCTGGGCCTGGAATTGCTGGAACAGCGTCTGGCCTCTGGCGAGGTCAGGGAGCTGATTCTGGCCACCAATCCCACGGTGGAAGGTGAGGCCACGGCCAGTTATCTCATGGACCTGGCTCGCAGTTGCCAGGTGCGTGCCAGCCGGATCGCGCATGGTGTGCCCATTGGTGGTGAGCTGGAGTACGTGGATGGGGGCACCCTGTCCCATGCTTTCCAGGGGCGGCTGGAGATCAAGTAATGGAATCCTGAGGGCAGATGGGAGCCAGCAATGAGTGAAGACAGCATTTTTGGGAAGATTGCCCGCGGCGAGATGGATGCCGACGTGGTCTATGAAAACGAGCAGGTGATTGCCTTTCGGGATATCAATCCTCAGGCCCCCACCCATGTGCTCGTCATCCCCCGCAAGCCCATCGCGACCATCAATGACCTGGAGCCCGGGGACCGGGAGCTGGTGGGCGAGATGTTTCTGGCCGCCAAGGAAGTGGCACGGCTGGAGGGGCTGTCAGAGTCCGGTTACCGGGTGGTCATGAACTGCGGGGAGGGTGCCGGCCAGACGGTCTTTCACATCCATCTTCATGTCCTCGGTGGGCGGGACCTGAAATGGCCGCCCGGCTAGAGCGGGTGTTTTTCCGGGCCAGGGGGCGGCTGACGGCCCTGTTGGTTTTCCTGCTGTTGCTCGCCGTGCCATCGGCCGTCCCCGCTTCCCTGAATGAAACAGGGGAAAGGGAGGCGAAGGTGGCGTGGCTCAAGGGGGTGGCGGCCAATCATCTCTGGCTCGGTATACCTCGTGAGATTGCCGCCAGTACCCGCCTGCGGATTCAACCCGAGCCCAGCCGCCTGGTGTCGGTCGGGCGCGGCATATACGGGCGGCAGCATCGATTGGCGCCTGAAGCGGCTCTGGCCTTTGAGATCATGCGTCAACACGCAAGAGACCAGGGTGTGTCGCTATTACTGGTCTCCAGTTATCGCTCCGTCGATTATCAGGCCGAGCTTGTGGCCCGCCGACTGGAAGAGGGGCGGGACAAACTGCGGATATTTCATGGTTTGGCCCTGCCGGGGTACAGCGAGCACCACAGTGGCTGTGCCGTGGACCTGGCGACGGATGACTACCGGCAACTGGGTCAGGACTTTCGTGAAACGGCAGCCTACGCCTGGCTCAGGGCCAATGCCCGTGATTACGGCTTCCGGGAAAGCTATCCCCGCAACAACAATCAGGGCATCATGCCCGAGCCCTGGCATTGGTATTTTTTCGCCTGCGCCAGGTGAGGGGCCCTTAACCGGACCTGGAGATTGTCGGGTCCCGCTCCTTCAGCGCCTGCATCTGCTCTCTCAAGCGACAGTAGCTTCGGTAGCGTCGGGGACTGATGTGGCCGCTGTCCACCGCCTCTCGGACCGCGCAACCGGGTTCCCTCTGGTGCTGGCAGTCGTTGAATCGACAGCCCACTCCTGCCTCGCGGATCTCCCGAAAAAGCCCGGAGACGGATTCCGGCGGGATGGCAGACAGATGAAAGTCGCGGACGCCCGGGGAGTCAATGAGGCTGGCCTGGTGATCGGGCAGGCGATGGAGGAAGGCGGTTGTGGTGGTATGTCGTCCTTCCCCCGACTTATCGGAGACTGCGCCGGCTCGCGCCACATCTTCGCCCATCAGGCGGTTGAGCAGGGTGGACTTGCCCACGCCCGATTGCCCCACCAGGGCCACCGTATGGCGCTCCAGATGGCGGGCCAGCGTATCCACACCCTCGCCACTGGCGGCTGATACCCGAAACACGGGGTAACCCAGTGGCGGGAATTCCTCCAGCCATTCCGGCCCCTGGTCATCGGCCAGTTCCACCTTGTTGAATACGATCATGGCGCCAAGCCCGGAATATTCGGCGGCTGCCAGATAGCGGTCGACAATGCCCGGTTCGGGGGCCGGTTCCGGCGCAATGACCACGATCAGGGTGTCGAGATTGGCAGCCAGGATCTGCCGCTTGCGTCCGCCACTGGCCTGGCGGCCCAGCTCCGTGTGACGAGGCAGGATGCTGGCAATGACGCCGGCGTTGCCACTTCCACGGTGGATCTCCACAAGATCCCCTGCGACAGGTTTCAGCCGCTTGCCCTTGATACTGCATTCTTCCCGGTGGCCCGACTGTGTCTCCACCAGGGCGTGGCTGCCGTAGCTCGCGATGACCCGTGCCTGTTCCTGCATCCTGCCAAGTCCCCTGTATCCCAGTTTCGGCTGCTAGAATGAAGTCCGGTTCATCCCGAGGAGAGGGAATAATGGCTCAGGACCCGGAAAACCTGATCTGGATTGATCTCGAAATGACTGGGTTGGATACCCAGAACGACAAGATCATTGAGATTGCCACGATCGTTACCGATAAGCATCTTAACACCCTGGCGGAAGGCCCGGTTCTTGCCATCCACCAGCCAGAGGCGGTCATGGCAGGCATGGACGAATGGAATACCCGCCAGCATGGCGGCTCCGGATTGACCGAGCGGGTGAAACAAAGCGATATCAATGAGGCCCAGGCGGAAGCGCAGACTCTGGAATTTCTGGCCCGGTGGGTACCGGAACGGGCCTCACCCATGTGTGGCAATAGCATCTGCCAGGATCGGCGCTTCCTCGCCCGGGAAATGCCAAAGCTGGAGGCCTTTTTTCATTATCGCAACCTCGATGTAAGCACGCTGAAGGAGTTGGCGAAGCGCTGGGCTCCCGAGGTGGCTGCCGGCTTCAACAAGCAGTCCAGTCATCTGGCGCTGGATGATATCCGCGATTCCATTGCGGAGTTGCAGCACTACCGGGAGCACTTTCTCAAGACCGATGTTCCGCACTACGAGCCGTGAGTGAACTACCGGTTTCGCCCGCCTGCGAGCGCAACAAGGGACCGATCCAGGCGGTTCTGAAGTGTGTGTTCGAGCAGCCCGGAGTGATTCTTGAAATCGGCAGTGGTACCGGCCAGCACGCAGTGCATTTTGCCCGTGAGTTGTCCCATCTGGTCTGGCATACCTCCGAGCAGCCAGGAGCTTTATCACCCGTCCAGGCATGGCTGGCCAGCGCGAGATTGTCCAATCTGCATGGGCCCCATGCCCTGGATGTGAGTGCCGCAGAGTGGCCACTGTCCCGGGTGGACGGCGTCTTTTCCGCCAACACTGCCCATATCATGCACTGGCCCGAGGTGGTTGCCATGTTCCAAGGCGTTGGACGCATTCTCGTCGCTGGCGGTCGCTTTTGCCTGTATGGGCCCTTCATGCGGCATGGTGAGCATAACAGCGAGAGCAACCGGGCTTTTGATGCCAGCCTGCGCCAGCGGGATCCCGGCATGGGGATCCGGGACATCGAAGATCTCAACCGCCTGGCCGGTGATGCCGGTCTGAGCTGGGTGGCGGAGCATGCCATGCCGGCCAATAACCGCCTGCTGGTCTGGCAAAAGGCGCCGGAACGGCCAGAGGAGGGTGCATGACCGGGCATTCGGGGGTTTGGCCTGATTCGACGACGATTGAGGCGGCCGCTGCCCGCATCCGCCCGCACACGTTCCGGACTCCGCTGCTTGCCAATGCTGCCCTGAGCGAGGCAGTGGGTACCGAAATCCTGCTCAAGTGCGAAAATCATCAGGCGGGTGGGGCCTTCAAGGCCCGTGGCGCCTGCAATGCGGTATTTAGCCTCAGCGAAGAGGAGGCGGCCTGCGGCGTGGCGACCCACTCCTCCGGCAACCACGCCATTGCCCTGGCGCGTGCCGCCCGGCTTCGTGGTATCCCGGCCCATGTGGTCATGCCCGAGGGAGCTGCCCGGGCCAAACGGGCGGGCGCGGCGGCCGAGGGTGCCCGGATTTTCGATTGCCCGCCGACCATGGAAGGGCGTATTCAGACACTGGAGGCGGTGATGGCCGACACCGCTGCGACTCTCGTCCATCCTTACGAGGACCCCCGGGTGATCGCCGGCCAGGGAACCGTCGGCCTGGAACTGGCCGCCAGCCTGCGGGCGGGTGACACTGTGCTCGTGCCCCTGGGGGGTGGGGGATTGATCAGCGGCGTGGGTCTCTATCTGCGTCAGCAGCGATCGGATGTACGCCTGATCGGGGTCGAGCCGAGTGGTGCCGATGACGCCCTGCGCTCCCTGCGCGCCGGTCGGGTGGTGCCGGTCAGCCCGAACACCATCGCCGATGGCTTGCGGGCAACTGTGGGAGAACTGAATCGGCAGATCATTGATCAGGTAGTGGACGATATCCTGACCGTGGAAGACGAGGCAATCCTGGCCGCCATGGAAGCTGTCTGGCGGCACAGCCATATGCAGGTCGAACCCTCCGCGGTGGTGGGTGTTGCCGCTCTCATGGCCGGGCGATTACGCCCCGCCGGGCGGGTTATCAGCATCCTCACAGGGGGCAATGTGGACGTGGGGGCCTTCGATTTCTGGCAGGGGTCGGTGCAAGCGTGACATTCTTGCCTTCGGGCGGTCTGAGGAAAGGACAGGAGGCATAATGGCCTGTCGCTTTTGCCGCCAGGTGGCGGGGAGGATGGTGAGATGAGTAAAGAATCACCAGTGGTTGCTCAAGGAACAGAAAAGGGTGGCAGGCACTTCGGAGCCTGGCGGATCGGCTTTCTGTTGCCCTATCTGCTGCCGCCATTGCTGATTGTCGGTGTCGCTCTCGGCGGCGCCTGGGCTTTTCTGCCGGTGTTGGTGGTTTTCGGGCTGATTCCCCTGCTCGATATGGCACTGGGGCGAGACCGGGCCAATCCCGACGAAGAGGCGCTCGAGACTCTCCTCCGGTCTCCCTACTATCGCTTGATACTCCTGCTTTGGCTGCCAGTACAGTATGCCCTCATCACCTGGGCAGTCTGGCAGGCGGGACAGGGCCTGGATTGGTTGACCCTGGCCGGACTGGCCATTTCCACCGGCGTGCTCAGCGGTGGCGTGGGCATTACCGTTGCCCACGAACTGGGGCACAGTCGTCGGCCCCCGGATCGCGCCGTGGCCAGACTGTTGTTGGTCAGCGTGGCTTATCTGCATTTCCTGGTGGAGCACAATCGCGGGCATCATGCCCGGGTGGCGACCCCGGATGATCCGGCCACCGCCCGCTTTGGGGAGAGCTTTTACCGTTTCTGGCCGCGCACGGTGCTGGGAAGCTGGCAGAGTGCCATGGGCTTTGAGCGTGAACGCCTGGACAAGGCCGGCCTGCCGCGTTGGCATCCCCGCAATCAGATGATCTGGGCAGTGCTGGGCCCTCTGGGTCTGGCCATTGCCGCCTGGCTGCTGGCAGGCGGCGCCGGTCTGCTGCTGTTTCTTGTTCAGGCCTTTGTCGCTTTCAGTCTTCTGGAGCTGGTCAATTACATCGAGCACTATGGACTGGAGCGCCAGCGTCGACCCAATGGTGGTTATGCCAAGGTGGATATCCATCATTCCTGGAATGCCAGTGAGCGGTTCACCAATCTGCTCCTGTTTAACCTTCAGCGACATTCGCACCATCATGCTCACAGCCTGACCCCCTATCAGGCCTTGAAGCATTTTGATGAAAGCCCCCAGCTGCCCAGCGGTTATGCCGGGATGATTGTCCTCGCCCTGATTCCGCCGCTGTGGCGGCGTATCATGGACCCGCGGGCTCGCCATTATCGCGAGCAGGTCCTCGGCCTGAACAAGGAGTCGATATGAAGTCTGTGATGCCGTCCTTGCTTGTGCTGCTCCTGGCGCCAGGGTTGATTTTGGCTGCCGACAGTGGCGTCGAAGGTCTCTGGTGGACCGAAGATCGGGAGGCGGTGGTGGAAACCCGCATCGTTGATGAGCAATTGACCGGGCGAATCATCTGGCTCGAGCAGCCCTACCATGACGATGGGGACCGGGAAGGGGAGTTGCTCCGAGACCGGGAGAACCCGGAATCGGATCGCCGTGATCAACCGGTGCTGGGCATGACCATTCTCTCGGGATTTGAAAAACACCGGGAAGGCGATTGGCGGCGTGGTGAGGCCTATGATCCGGATAACGGTCGAACCTACAGCGCCCGTGTTCGTCTGCAGGATGACGGCGCGACCTTGCGGCTTCGCGGTTATGTCGGGAGCCCGGTATTTGGCCGCAGTGCTCACTGGGAAAGGCTTGAGGGACAACCGCCCCGGGATAGCGGCATGCATGTGGATGAACTGGGAGAGCGTCAATGATTGAAGATCCAGCCAGTCGGGATCACGAGGACCATCACCTGCAACTGCGAAACCTTCACCACGACGACTATGAAGACGTGGCGGAGATCATGAATCAGGTCTATGCCGGCATGGGTGGTGCCTGGGACCGGGACGAATTCAACGCCCTCCTGGCCCGTTTTCCGGAAGGGCAGATCGGCATGGAAGACAAGGGCAAAGTGGTTGCCGCCGCCATCACCTTGATCGTGGACTACGGTCGCTTTGGTGATCACCACAGTTATCGCCAGATCACCGGTAACGGTACATTCTCCACTCATGACCCCACAGGTGACGTCATGTACGGGGTGGATGTTTTTGTTCACCCTGAATACCGTGACATGCGGTTGGGCCGGCGCCTCTATGATGCGCGCAAGGAGCTATGCCGGAATCTCAATCTGCGGGCGATTGTCGCTGGTGGTCGAATCCCGGGTTATCGTGATCATGCCAATGAAATCTCACCCGAGGAATATATTGAGCTGGTCAAAAGGCGGGAAATCCGCGACCCCATACTCAGTTTCCAGTTGGCCAATGACTTTCATGTGCGGCGGGTGATTCGCGACTACATTCCGGATGACGATGCCTCACAGGGCTTCGCCACCGTGCTGCAGTGGAACAATATCTTCTATGAGGACCGTTCACCGCCGCTGATTGGTGAGCAGAAGACCAATGTGCGGGTGGGCACTGTGCAGTGGCAGATGCGCCGGGTTCGGTCGCTGGAAGAGCTCATGCAGCAGGCGGAGTTCTTTGTGGATGCCATGGGCGGCTATAACGCCGATTTCGTGGCCTTTCCGGAGCTTTTCAATGCGCCCCTCCTGGGCTTTTTTGATCAGGGCAATCCGGCCGAAGCCATACGGGGCCTTGCCGGTTATACCGAGGAGATCGCGGATGAAATGCAGCAACTCGCGGTCTCCTACAATATCAATATCATCGGTGGTTCCATGCCGGTCTATGAAGACCAGAAGCTCTACAATGTAGCTTTTCTTTTTCGCCGGGATGGGACCCAGGAACGTCAGTACAAACTGCATGTGACGCCCGATGAGCGCGCTTACTGGGGTACGGTAGGGGGGAGTTCACTCAAGGTCTTTGATACGGATGTTGGCAAGATCGGTATTCTGGTCTGTTATGACTGTGAGTTCCCGGAACTTTCCAGGATTCTCATGGATAAGGGAATGCAGATTCTCTTCGTGCCCTACTGGGTGGATACCAAGAATGGCTACTTGCGGGTCCGCCGCTGCGCCCAGGCCAGGGCCGTGGAAAATGAATGCTATGTGGCGATAACCGGCAGTGTGGGCAATTTGCCAAAGATCGAGAATGCCGATATCCAGTATTCCCAGACCGCGGTGTTTACACCAGCGGATTTTGCCTTCCCCCATGACGGGGTAGCAGCGGAATCCACACCCAATACCGAAATGACCCTGATTGTTGATCTGGACCTGGAAAAGCTCAAGGAGCTACGGAACGAGGGCTCTGTGAGAAACTTCCGCGACCGTCGCCTGGACCTTTATCGAATCGATTGGTTGGGGAGAAACGAGGATGAGGATAGGGATATGGAGGGAACCCAGCATTAGGGGCCTTCCGAGCCAGAACCTACTCAAGTGTAGGTCCTGGAACTCGGGGCTGGTGGGCCTGTTCAAACTCGAATAAGCCGGCGGATTTTTCCAAGCAGACGCTCAAAATCGATGGGCTTGTGTTCGTAATCCTCACAGCCGGCATCCAGGGCCTGCTGCCGGTGACCGCTCATGGCGTGAGCTGAGAGACCAACCACCGGGATATCCCGTGTGGCGGGATCAGCCTTGAGTCGTTTAGTCACTTCCCAGCCATCCAGAGTAGGCAGAGTCATATCCATTAGAATCAGGCTGGGTCGGAGAGATCTGGCCGCCTCCAGGGCATCCGGCCCGTCGCGGACGACTGTGGCCTCGATTCCCTCCAGCTTGAGGTGGCGGAGGACGATGTCACTGTTCACATCATTGTCTTCCACAACCAGAATACGGACACCCGCGGCGACCTCTTTGTCACTCTGGTCATTGCCGATCTGTTCGGGAGAGTGACTATCATTGGTGGGGTTGCCATGGGAGGCTGGGCCTTGCCCGTCATCTGGCGCCTTGATTGGCAGTTCCACGGTAAATCGCGAGCCCTTGCCCGGCTGACTGCTGACCGAAATCTCGCCACCCAGTAGATGGCAAAGACCTCGGGTGACGGACAGCCCGAGGCCGGTGCCCCCGAACCGCCGGGAGATACTGTCATCCGCCTGGGTAAAGGAATCGAAGACCCGCCGTGTCTGCTCCGGCGTCATGCCAATGCCGGAATCACTCACGGTGAAGCGCACATGGTCATTCTGACTTTCCGCCGCCAGGTGGATTTCCCCCTGTTCCGTGAATTTGGCCGCATTGGACAAAAGATTAAACAGAATCTGCCGAAGACGCACCGGGTCCGTTTGCATCTGACTCAGCTGTGGATCGCAGTCCAGACTAAGCTGATTGCCGTTCTCTTCCACCTGGGGCTGGATCATCCCCGCCACATCATCAAGCAATTCGGGGATTAGCGTACCGACCACGCGAATCTCGGTCTTTCCGGCCTCAATGCGGGACAGATCCAGCAGTTCATTGATCAGGGTAAGCAGGTGCTGCCCGGCGGAGCGTATCCGTTGGACATCATCGATATAACCGGATAGCCGACTCTGCTCCAGTTCCTTGGAAAGGATTTCGCTGTAGCCAATAATCGCATTCAAGGGTGTCCGTAGCTCATGGGACATCCTTGCGAGAAATTCGCTTTTGATGGCGTTGGCTTTCTCGGCATCTTCAACGGCTTGCTTGAGGTTCTTCTCGGCGATCCGGAGCCGACAGATAGCCTCTTCGGCGCGTATGTTTTCCTCTCGGAGTTGTTCCAGGTGTCTCGCCCGTCCCAATGCAGAGATGGCATGCTCCCGGATTCTCGCCAGATGCTCGGCGTCGCGGCTCTGAAATGCACGCTTGTCCGGCGCATTGGTCAAGATCAGAAAGCCTTCCACATGCTGGTCGATGGAAATCGTCATGGCAATCATGGACACCATGGGCAGTTCACCCCCATGGAGCTCAGCGCTGGTCAGCGGTGGTCGTGGGTCATGCAGATGCACGCCCTTGGCGATTTCCTGGGCGCCACCAGTGAAGCGATCCATTGCCGCCTCGAATTCGAGGTGTTCCGAAGACAGTTCCGAGGCAAGAACACCGTAGCTACTGGCCGCATGGAAATGCCGCGTGCTCGGATCCAGGATCAGTATCAGGCCCTGGTCGGCATTGCCGAAAAAGCCCATGGTTTTCTGTAGCAGCACTGAGAGGACATCATTGAACGAATCTCGGGAATTGATTGCTGCTACGATGCCGTCCAGGGTGGAGAGCTCGAGATTTTTGGCCTCAATGGTTCGATTGGCTTGAACTTTGACGCGATATCGATTCCAGGTGACGCCAATCAGAATGAGCAGTAGCAGACTCCCACCGAGCGCAGAATTGCGGACCAGTGTGTCAAATCGGCGTTGCTCTTCCAGCAGGGCGATCTCCCGTTCCTTGCGGTTGGTTTCAAAGCGGGCATTCATCGCCTCGATTTCCCGCTGTCGTTCAGTATCGAAGAGCTTGGCGCTGGTCTCGTTTGCCTGCCGGCTGTATTCCAGGGCCTGGCGATAGTTCTCCATCTCACCATGGCGGTCGGCGAGATTGCTGTAGAGAATCCGCAGTAGATTGAGTTCTTCCTGCTCTTCGGCAACCTCCAGGCTCTCGTAGTAATAGGGCATGGCTTCTTCCATTTGCCCCGCGTGCCTCAGTATTTGGGCCTTGTTCAGTAGAGAGCGGGCCACGCCGAGGCGGTCCCCAACTTGCTTCTGCAGGGCAACGGCCCGGTCGATCCATTCGAGGGCTTGCTCGGAATCCTCCGCGAAATGATGGAGCACGGCAATATTACTGTAGGTGCCGGCCATGTCCCGGAGATTTCCGGTTTCTTCTCTCAGATCGATACTTTGCCTATAGGCGTCAAGTGCTTCCTCGGTATTGCCTTGCTGGCGTTGCAGGGTGCCCATGTTATTGAGCAGTGTCGCCATTCCATCCAGGTTGCCGGCCGCTTCGTGTTCCAGCATGGACTGCTGGTAGTAATCCATGGCGCGCTCAACATTGCCCTGACTGTCGTGCACCCGGCCCATGCGGTTCAGGGTTTCTGCCCGTCCTGCAAGGTTCTCGCTTCGATCATATAAATCAAAGGCTTGCTGGAAGGCATCCAGAGCCTGTTGATATTCACCTTGATAGAACTTGATGGCGCCGCGCAGCTTGAGCCCGCGGGCGAGCAGGTCGTGTTCCTCCATGCGGTCAAGATAGGAAGCAGCATCGTCCAGCAGCACCAGGGCGTCATCGTGGCCGCCCAGAACCTCCAGGGCCTCGGCGATCACGATCCGGGCCTTGGCCGCCTTGAGTTCGTCATTGGCCTCAAGGGCGATTTCCAGTGCATCCCGGGCCAGTTCCAGGGACTTTGCGGGCTCGCTGTTCCGGAGGTCGGTGGCACGTTCCAGCCGGCTGCCGTCGGCAGAAGAGGGTTGGCTCCAGCCAGCAGAAGCACACAGGAGTAGGGTAAGCAGCAATAGGGTGGAAAGTGGAGTCCGTCGCATGTGCAGCCACGTCATTGTGAATCGCTTCCCCGTCTTGGGGCCAAGCCGGCTTTGGCCACCGGGATCTCAGCTCTCACATTGCCGGACTGGCCGCCTTGGCGCAAGTCGGGCCGGCGTGTCGATCAGGGTTCTCTGCCTGGATTTTCCCCGGCCCGCCTTGCCCCGGTCAACTGGATCTCAAGGATGGTGTGGGGCCAATGACGGCGAACCCGACTTTCCGGGGGAATCGGGGGAGCAGCGAGGGGGAAAAAACGTTCTTCACTGGCTGGAAATTGCTCCAGGTCGAGCTGGAGCGCCTTGTCCATTCGATTCTGCACCCTCAATTCGCTGGCGTGGCCACCCTCCACCTTGACCTGATTCAATTCAAGGACCAGGTCGGCTTCACTTGTCTTCTCCGGTGCCACCCATTGCAGGGACAGCCGCCCATCGCTTGATTCACTGAGGTTCAAGCCGGCTCGCTCTCCACTCATGACACTGACGACGCCACCGGCGAAAAGGGGACCGGCAGGCACCTGAAAGCGCTGAATACGGCCTTCGCCATCGATCAGCTCGATTTCATGAGCCTGACGGCAGGGATTCGCCTCACAGGCGTGTGTGAGCATTTCCTCACGGGAAGGCAACGCCTGACAGGCGGCAAGGAGCAGGGCGAGCAGCATGATCGTCGGATATGAGAGGCAGCGACGGTTCATTGTTTTCGAAAAGTATCCGGAAGCGTTCTGAGGAAGGGCAGAAGGCCCCTCATTCGCCGGCCAAGGCCACGTCCGTTGAAAGCGCTGATGGCCCCTTTCAATCCCCGAAGGCCACGCTCACTGTAGGGAAACCACCAGGGCGTACGGGGCAGAAAATGGAATCGTTCGTCCACCAGGTTGCGCTCCCGGGCCATGGCCAGCATGCCGCTGCGACCATGACTGCGGCCGAGACCGGAATGCCGCGGCCCGCCCCAGCTGATCTCCGGCATGCCATGGGTCATGAGATGGTCGTTGACCGTCACGGTGCCTGCATTTAGCCGTCGGGCCAGTTTACGGCCCCGGCGCCGACTCCGGGTCCAGACCGAGGCCGTCAGGGCGTAGGGGCTTTGGTTGGCAAGTGCTACGGCCTCATCCATATCATTCACGGCCTGAACTGCAATCACCGGGCCGAAAGTTTCTTCCCGCATGATGACCATCGTTTCATCAACGTTGCTGAGCAGGGTCGGTGGGTACCAGTATCCTCCCTGGGGCAGTTCCTGCGGCATGGGCGCCTGGGCCACAATTTGGGCCCCTGCGGACACGGCCTGATCCACCTGCTCAGCAACCTTATCTCGTTGGCGGGCAGTGGTAAGTGGGCCAATATCCGTCTGGTTTCCGTCCGGGAGCCCTACACGCAAACCTTCTACGCGCTGGGCAAGTTCATTCACAAAGCTGTCATGCAGGCGTCGGTCCACGTAGATTCGCTCGACGCCCGCACAGGCCTGGCCGGCGTTCTGGATGCTGGCCCACAGAGCACCGTTCACCGCCCGAGGCATGGGCGCATCATGGCAGACCAGCATGGGATCCTTGCCACCCAGCTCAAATCCAGCGGGGATCAAACGCTCACCGGCGCGGGCCGCCAGCAGGCGCCCCACCGGCACCGAGCCGGTAAAGGCGAGCTTGTCGACGCCGTTGTCCGCCGCCAGCAGCCGTTCACCGGCCCGAACGCCCGGTAGCACCAGGTGCTGCATCAAGCCCGGCGGCAAATCCAGGTTTGCCAATCCCTCCGCCAGGCACTCCCCCACCGGGATGGTCTCAGGTGCCGTCTTGAAGACTACCCCGTTGCCGGCCAGCAGTGCGCAGATGATCTCGTGGGAGGGGATGCCCAGGGGGTAATTCCAGGGAGAAATGATGCCCACCAGACCGTGGGGCAGGTATTCCACCCGTGTTCGCTTTCCGACATAGGCCAGCGTACTCAGGGGAGGGCGCATCGGGCGCAGCCAGCGAGGCGCCATGCGACAGTAATAGCCGGTGGCCAGGGCGGCGGGCAGAATCTCGGTGGTGATGGCATCCTGCCGGGGCTTGCCGGTGCAGCTGGAAATCGTTGTCGCGACCGCCTCGCTGTTTTCGTCCAGCCACCAGGCCAGGGGTCTGATGCGTCTGGCTCTTTCGCGTAGAGGCAATGCGGCCCAGATTTCTTGCGCTTCACGAGCCCTGTTGAAGGCCTCGTCCACAGCCGCATCGCTCATCCAGGCATGTCGTGATAGCAGCTCGCCAGTGGCGGGATTGTGAACCAGGGCTTCATGTTCGCCTTCCGCTGGATTGTGTCGAGTGTTACTCACCGTCCCCGCCCCCGAAATTCATCCATGCTGCGAGTGATGCCCAGCAGGCGCATCAGGGCATCGAAAACCGGTACCGGCAGCAAGCGAGCAGGCCAGGCTGTATACACCAGCCAGGGCATGATGAGCCGACTTCGATTGCGCTGGATTGCCTTCAACGTTCGTCGAACGACCTGTTCCGGTTTTAGAATGGGCAACAGCCAGCGCCAGCGTGTCTTGACGCCGGCGAACATGCCCGTATCCACATAGAAAGGACAGACCACCGTGGTCCGAACCCGACTGCCCCGGTGTTTGAGTTCAAGCCGCAGAGCGTCATCGAAACCCATGGCTGCCCATTTGCTGGCCGAGTAATCCACCAGGCGAGCCGTGCCCACAATGCCGGCGGCGGAAGCGATGGTCACCACATGGCCGTGATCCCGTTCCAGCATGGCGGGGAGAAAAACCCGGCTGAGGTGGATCGGCGCAAGGGCATTGACCCGAAAGGTGCGCTCGATACTGGCGGGATCGGACTGTTCCAGATGCTGGCCGCCCACGATGCCGGCATTGTTGATCAGGATATCCACCGGACCGATGGTTTCCAGTACCTCGGCGGCCAACTGCTCAATGGCAGAGACATCGCTCAGGTCGCAGACCCGTCCGTGGAACCCTTCGCCAAGCTCCTTGCCCAGCTCATCCAGCCCGGCCTGATCTCTGTCCACACCGATGATCTGTGCCCCCTGATCAGCGAGGGCCAGGCAAAGGCCCCGCCCGATGCCACTGGCTGCGCCGGTAACCAGGGCCAGCGAACCCCGTATCTGTGTCATGTTTTCAATATCCTCCTGGGCAGTGGCCGTCTCGGTCAGACTTGCTCAAGGTTAATGCAAAATGGTTGTCCAGATGCAAAAAAGCCGGGCAATCCGTGGATTGCCCGGCTGAAGGCCTGCTGAGCATGGCGGCTGTTCAGTCTTCCAGCGACTGTCCAGCAAGGTGCAGCCAGGTCTCGATCACGGTATCCGGATTCAGGGAAACCGACTCGATTCCCTGATCCAGCAGCCATTGCGCCAGGTCCGGGTGATCCGAGGGCCCCTGACCACAGATACCGATGTACTTGCCCTGGTCCCGGCAGGCCTTGATGGCCATGGACAGGAGCTGCTTCACTGCCGCATCCCGCTCGTCGAAAAGGTGAGCGATCAGGCCGGAGTCCCGGTCCAGACCCAGGGTCAGCTGGGTCAGGTCGTTGGACCCAATGGAAAAGCCATCAAAGTACTCCAGGAACTGGTCTGCCAACAGGGCATTGGAGGGCAGCTCACACATCATGATGAGTTTCAGGCCGTTCTCACCTCGCTTGAGGCCATGCCCTTCAAGCAGCTCGGTCACCTGGCGGGCTTCGTCCACCGTGCGCACGAATGGGATCATGATCTGGACATTTTCCAGGCCCATGTCCTCCCGGACCTTCTTCAGAGCGGCCACTTCCAGTTCGAAGCAATCCCGGAAGTCATCCGAGATATAGCGAGAGGCGCCGCGGAAGCCCAGCATGGGGTTTTCTTCATCCGGCTCGTACTGGCTGCCACCCACCAGGTTGGCATACTCGTTGGACTTGAAGTCCGACATCCGCACAATGACCGGTTCCGGTGCGAAGGCGGCCGCCAGCGTGGAAATGCCCTCGGCCAGCTTGTCGATGTAGAACTGGACCGGGTTGGCATAGCCGGCGGTGAACTCCCGGATGGTGTCCTTCAGGGATTCTTCCTGGCTGTCAAAATTCAGCAATGCCTTGGGGTGAACACCAATCATGCGATTGATGATGAACTCCAGCCTTGCCAGACCAATGCCCTTGTGAGGGATATTGGAGAAGTCAAAGGCCCGGTCAGGGTTGCCCACATTCATCATGATCTTGAGAGGAATATCGGGCATGGATTCAAGGCTGATTTCCTTGCGCTCGAAATCCAGCTCTCCATCGTAAATGTAGCCGGTATCCCCTTCGGCACAGGAGATGGTGACACCCTTGCCATCGCTGATACTGCGAGTGGCGTCACCGCAGCCGACCACCGCGGGGATGCCCAGCTCACGGGCAATGATTGCGGCATGGCAGGTTCGGCCACCGCGATTGGTGACGATGGCCGCCGCCCGCTTCATGATCGGCTCCCAGTCGGGGTCGGTCATGTCAGTGACCAGTACATCACCAGGTTGGACCTTGTTCATTTCGCCCAGGTCGGACACCACACGGGCCTTGCCGGCACCGATACGCTGGCCAATGGCGCGACCTTCACAGACCACCTGGGACTGTTCCTTGAGAACATAGCGTTCAATGGACTGGCCGGCCCGGCTTTTCACGGTTTCCGGGCGAGCCTGAAGGATATAGATCTTGCCGGTTTCCCCGTCCTTGCCCCATTCAATATCCATGGGGCGCTGATAATGCTTTTCGATGGTTACGGCCTGGCGAGCCAACTCAGCGATGTCTTCGTCGCTGAGGCAGAAACGCTTGCGCTCCTCTTCAGCCACTTCCACGGTCCGCACCGACTTGCCGCTGGCCGACTCCTCGCCGTAGACCATTTTTTCCAGCTTGGTGCCCATGGTCCGGCGCAGGATGGGATCCCGGCCCTGCTCCAGAGCCGGCTTGTAGACGTAGTATTCATCCGGGTTGACGGCACCCTGGACGACCATCTCACCCAGGCCATAGGAAGCGGTAATGAAGACCACGTCGGGGAAGCCGGACTCGGTATCCAGGGTGAAGGTCACGCCACTGGCGCCCAGGTCCGAGCGCACCATGCGCTGGATACCTGCTGACAGGGCCACTTCCTCGTGCCGGAAGCCATGATGCACGCGGTAGGTGATGGCCCGGTCGTTGAACAGGGAGGCAAAGACCTCCTTGAGGGCGATCAGGACATTGTCAATGCCGCGAATGTTGAGGAAGGTTTCCTGTTGGCCGGCGAAGGAGGCGTCCGGCAGGTCCTCCGCAGTGGCGGAGGAGCGGACGGCGACGGTGGCATCCTGGCCGTCAACGGCCATCTCCGCATAGGCCTGGCGTACGGCTTCCTCAAGGGCAGGCGGGAAGGGCAGTTCCATCACCCACTGGCGGATCTGAGCGCCCACCCGGGTCAGGGCCTCCACGTCATCGGTGTCCAGATCCGACAGGGCCTGGTTGATTCGGTCCGCCAGGCCATCATGCTGGAGAAACTCACGATAGGCGTCGGCAGTGGTGGCAAAGCCCCCGGGGACCGACACCCCCAGGTCCGACAGCCCGCTGATCATTTCACCCAGGGAGGCATTCTTGCCGCCCACCCGTTCCACATCGCCCATGCCGAGCGTCTCGAGACCGACTACGTACTCGTTCACTGGTCCTGATCCCCTTGTCTAGAGATGCATTTGCTGGAAGACTGGCCGCTTCCAGGGAGGTGGTCGCCCATGGCGGCGCCGAGCGGGCGACGGGCCCGGCGCGGCCCTGGGCAGCGCCGAAGCTCCTGTTGTCCCGCCGAATTATCCCCGAAATCAACGCATAATGACACCGGTGGGGCCGGGGCCGCGCCGATTCGCGAGGAGAATATCATCGTGAGTGACCAAGCCGACAAGCCACGGCGGACCGTGTTCTTCGTGTCCGATCGCACCGGGATTACCGCTGAAACCCTGGGCCACAGCCTGTTGACCCAGTTCGACGGTATCGAATTTCGGCCAGTGACTGTGCCATTTATCGGTACCAAAGACAAGGCAGAGTCGGCGGCTCGCCGCATCAATGAAGCGGCCCGGGAGGAGGGCGCACGGCCGCTGGTTTTCAGTACCCTGATCACCGATGAGTGCCGGGCGATTGTCAAGGCCGCGGACGGCATGTACCTGGACTTCTTCGACGCCTTCATCGGGCCCCTGGAGAAGGAGCTGGGGCTGACCTCATCCCATGCCGCCGGCCGTGCCCACGGGGTGTTCGATGCCGAAACCTATACCCGTCGCATTGATGCCATGAACTACGCCCTGGCCAATGATGATGGCATCACCACCCGGCACTACGATCGAGCGGAGGTCATCCTGGTGGGGGTTTCCCGTTCCGGCAAGACCCCCACCTGCCTCTATCTCGCCCTTCACTATGGCGTTTACGCCGCCAATTACCCCCTGACCGAGGATGATCTGGAGGATGGCAAGCTGCCGCCGGGGCTTGACCAGCACCGCAAGAAATTGTTCGGACTCACCATTGATCCCTCCCGCCTGCAGGATATACGCCAGGAGCGGCGCCCCGACAGCCGCTATGCCTCCATTCGCCAGGTCAACTACGAGGTGCGAGAAGCAGAAGTGCTTTTTCGCCGATACGGCGTTCCCTTCCTGAATACCACCACCTCCTCGGTGGAGGAGATTGCCACCACGGTGCTGCATAGCGCTGGTCTGCAGCGTCGCTTTTATTGATTACCCCCCCCCCCCGTATGGGGGGTGTCCCATGAGCCATTCAGGCTTTGTAATGCAGCGCTTTTGGGGCTAATCTAGGCATACAGGCCATGAATGGAAGTAGCGCCTTTTTGGGCAGTTTCCCCGCCCATCATGCAATTTGCGCAAAGAAGCCCCTTAGGGAGGGTAATGTATGACGACTCGTGTAATCTTGATTCTGGTGGCATCGCTCTTTTTC
The DNA here is from genome assembly GCF_007134575.1 of Natronospira sp. NCBI lineage: Bacteria > Pseudomonadati > Pseudomonadota > Gammaproteobacteria > Natronospirales > Natronospiraceae > Natronospira > Natronospira sp. Next base: position 138 of record NZ_SLKM01000011.1, on the reverse strand, counting down.
CTGAGCGCTTGTTTCAGTAGCTCCAGCAGCGATGATGAGAGCCTCACCGAGCGTGACCGTGCCGAGGCGGCGGCCTCCGCTGCAGTCCTGTCTGGTTCCATCGATCCGCCCGATGACGACGATGATGACGAAGGCGTC
>NZ_SLKM01000277.1:0-5753 GCF_007134575.1 Natronospira sp. | reverse complement strand
GTTCGCTGTCGCTGCCACGAGACACCTGACGGTTCTGGAGCCAGCCGTCACGGCCGGCCTCGAGCTCGTCCTCGGTGAAACCGTCCTCCACCACCTTGTCGAGCTCCTCGCGCAGTACCGACAGCAGGCGATCCCGGTTCTCCGGCGCATAGAAGGCAAAGTTCAGGAATTGGCCGGAATCCTCGCGGGGATGAGCCTGGAACGCGGAGCCCACGCCATAGCTGATGCCTTCCTGGTTGCGGATGCGCTCGGCCAGACGGGAGCTGAGGAAGCCGCCGCCAATCAGATGATTGGCCATAGCCACCGCAGGATAGTCTTCGTGATTATCACCCACCATGATCCGCTGGGCAGCCGCCAGGGCGGCATTGGCCCGGTCCGGGGTGTCGATCACGACGGTCTCGCCTTCCGGGTCGTGGAAGTCGGCAGGAATCCGCTCAAAGGGCACTTCAGCCGTCCAGTCGCCGAGACGACTTTCCAGCTTGGCGACCATCTCGTCCGGATCGAAACTGCCGATCAGCACCAGAATGCCATCACCGGCGCCATAGAAACGCTCATGGAAGGCCGCAAGCTCGCCGAGTTCCAGCGCTTCCATGGCTTCCAGGCTTTCCTCGATGGTGGCGGCATAGCCCGGATGACCGGCTTCACGACCGCTCATGCGGTTGCCGATGGTGGCGAAGGCCTGTTGCTGGGGCTGGGTCCGTGCCTCCCGCAGGCTGTTGATCTGGCTGCGGCGAAGCTCACGGAACTCGCTTTCATCGAAAGCAGGTTGACGCAGGACCTCGGTTGCCAGGTCCAGGACAGCTTCAAGCTGGTCCCGGTTGGTGTCCAGGGTTGCTGTCACCTGATTGCCCGCACCGCCCACATTGAGACTGGACTGCAGCTCGTCGAGCCGATCCGAGATTGCCTGGCGATCCCGCTCGGTGGTGCCGCGCATGAGCATGGAGGCAACCATCTGGGAGGCGGTCCGCTGCCCATGAAGGCTTTCCTCGTCGCCCATTCGCAGCTGAATGCGCCCGACCACGCGGTCCCCGCGGGTCTGCTTGGGCAGCAAGGCCACCTGCATGCCATTGGACAGCTCGCGGTGAATCAGGTGAGCCTGGACATTCTCCGGCGTGGGATCGAAGGCCTCACCGGCCACCCGGCCCTCTTCCACGAACTCATGGGCAGCCAGCATGGCGTCGAGATCATCCACTTCGGGGATCTCGGTACGCTTGGGCTCGCTGTCGGGAATGAAACGGCCAACACTGCGATTGTCACGGCGCAGGTACTTCTCGGCCACCCGCTCGATATCCTCTGCCTCGACCTCCTGAATCCGATCGCGATGCAGGAAGATCAGGCGCCAGTCGCCGCTGGCCGCCCATTCGGTCAGGCCAATGCCGATGCGCTCGGAATCGTTGAGGGTCTGGGTTTCCAGGTTACGTAGCCGGGAGCTGCGTGCACGAACGGCTTCCTGTTCGCTGATGCCGTTCGCCAGGACCTCGTCCAGGGTCTGGCGGAACACGGACTCAACCTCATCCAGGTCCTGATCGCTGTCGACCTCGGCAAAGGCCAGCAGGACGCCCGGTTCTCTCAGACTGAACGCAAAGGTGCCCACCTGAGTGGCCAGCTCGCTATCAACCAGGGCCTGATGCAGGCGCCCGGAAGGCTGATTGCCGAGCACATGGGCCAGCAGGTCGAGCGCGGCAAAATCCGGGTGCGCCCCCGCCGGGACATGATAGCTGGCCATGAGATACTGGCTGTCCCCGGAACGGCGCACGGTCACGGTGCGCTCGCCGTCCTGGGTGGGCTCGCGGGTGTAGGTGTCCCAGATGCGAAGCTCTTTCTCGCGATCCGGTGCCGGAATCCGCCCGAAACTGTCGGCGACCATATCGAGCGCCTTGTCAGTCTCGAAATTACCGGACACCACCACCATGGCGTTATCCGGCTGATAGTAGCGGTAGTAGAAGTCCCGCAGCCGCTCGATCGGTACGCCCTCAATATCGGAGCGGGCACCGATGGTACTGCGGCCATAACCGTGCCACTCATGGGCGACGGCCATGGTGCGCTGCATGAGAACCCGGAAGGGATTGTTCTCGCCAATCTCGAACTCGTTGCGGACAACACTCATCTCGGAGGCCAGGTCCTCGCCGTCAAAATTGGCGTTGACCATGCGATCGGCTTCCATGGACAAGGCCCATTCCAGGTTCTCGTCGGAGGCCGGAAAGGTCTGGAAGTAGTTGGTCCGGTCATACCAGGTGGTGCCGTTGGCGCGACCACCCTTTTCCGAGATTTCCGAGCGGATATCCGGATGCTTGTCGGTGCCGTAAAAGAGCATGTGCTCCAGCAGGTGGGCCATGCCGGTCTCGCCATAGCCCTCATGACGGGAGCCGACGAAGTAAGTGGTGTTCACGGTCACCGAACTCCGGCTCTGGTCCGGAACGAGAAGCACCTGCATGCCATTATCGAGGCGATATTCGGCAATCCCCTCAACGGTGCGCACGTGCTCGACCTCACCCGCCGCTTGCGGACGATCCATGCCGGCCGCGCAAGCGCTGATGATGGCAATGGCGAACAGCAGACTGACAAAGGCTGCTGTTCGACTCTTGAATACTGCTAACATTGGGAACCCCCCGAGGTTACTCATCCAGTGGAAGTGGCTTAGTGTATTACATCACCAAGGCCAGTCAACTGGAAATTGGCTTTTATTGCGAATTGCTTCGTACTGCAGGCAGGCAATGTATCACGCAGGCCGCCGCCGGCCACCCTCCAGGTCCAGAACCGAGTGCAGCCATTGGCGGTCCAGATGAGACTCGACCAGCTCAGCCAGGCGGTCCAGTTCGCGTTCACGATGGTGGTGATAGTCTGTCGCCACTCCCTCGCTCTTGAGACCTGCCCATCGCAGCAAGGACTGGCAGGCGGGCCCCTGCTCGAAAATCCCGTGCAGATAGGTCCCGATAATCTGGCCATCGGGACTCCTTGCCCCGTCAGGACCAGTCTCCAACTGGCATAGCGGTGAACCAAGGGCGGGGCCTTCGCTGATGCCGTTGTGGATTTCATAGCCTGATACCGCTTCACTGCCAGGGATCAGCCTTCCCCGGCTGCGGCGCCGCTGCTTCTCCGGCATCAGGCGGGTGGTCATGGGCAGCCAACCGAGGCCGCGGCCCTCCCCCGCCTCCCCTTCAACTCCATCCGGATCGGCGATCACCTGACCCAGCATCTGAAAGCCGCCACAGACCCCCATCAGCCGACCGCCATAGCGCAGATGTCGCTCCAGTCGGTTTGGCCAGCCCCTGGAACGCATCCAGTCCAGATCGGCCCGACTGTGCTTGCTGCCCGGCAAAATAATCAGATCCGCCGCCTCACAGTCATCCGGGTCACGGGCAAAGGTCAGGCTCACCTCGGGATGCAGGCGCAAGGGATCAAAATCCGTGTGGTTGCTGATTCGTGGCAGGGCCGGCACCACAACCCGCAGCCCTGGCGCCTCCCCTTCAACGCCCTGGGTACTGATACTGTCTTCGGCATCCAGGATCAGTCGTTCCAGATAGGGCAAGGTCCCGACTACCGGTTTGCCGGTGTAGTGCTCAAGCCAGCTTCGTCCGTCACGCAACAGGGCCATGTCACCCCGGAAGCGATTGATGACAAAGCCCTTGATCCGGGCCTGCTCGCTGGACGACAAGAGCGAAAGGGTCCCGACCAATTGCGCGAAGACCCCACCGCGATCAATATCCCCCACAAGCAGCACCGGGCAGTCCACCATTTCGGCGAAGCCCATATTGGCAATGTCATTGGCGCGCAGATTGATCTCGGCGGGACTGCCGGCGCCCTCGACAATGATCACATCGTGTCGTGCCGACAGGGCTTGCCAGGCATCCAGAACGGTCTGCCGGGCCTCGGCCTTGAAGGCGTGATAGTCCAGGGCCTGCATGTTGCCGTGGACCCGGCCCCGGAGAATCACCTGTGCATCCTGGTCCGATTGGGGCTTGAGCAGAACCGGATTCATGTCGCTGTGGGGCTCCAGTCCACAGGCCCGGGCCTGCAATGCAGTGGAACGACCGATCTCGCCCCCATCCACGGTCACGGCACTGTTGAGCGCCATGTTCTGTGGCTTGAAGGGAGCAACCGAGAGTCCCCGGCGGTGAAGCCAGCGACACAGGGCCGCGACCACGGTGCTTTTGCCCGCATCGGAGGTGGTGCCCTGGACCATCAGCGTTCGGCTCATGGGCGTAAGAAGAGTGCGGCGGCGGCTGTGGGGCAGGACGGGAAATAGCTGTGAAAATAACTCGCCGTCAGCGAGCCATGCCGATAGATCGCTTCACCGGCACTGTCGAAACGCTGGCGCCGGGTGTGGGTCACGGGCGTCAGCGAGGTTTTCACCCTGGAATGGTGGAAGGTGTGGCCGCGCAGACTCCCTTGCTCGGACTCCAATGACTGGATTCCGAGTCCGACCAATTGCCCGGCCATGATGCTCTCGCCGGGGAGCAGACCGGCCATGGCGTGTCGCTTCCCCTCCTGGTCCACCAGGGCCTCCATGCAGGCCATCATCCCGCCGCACTCGGCCAGAATGGGGCGCCCGGCCTCGTGATGGGCCTTGAGAGTTGCCTTGAAATGCCCGGCTCCGGCCAGGGTCTCGCCATGGAGTTCGGGATAGCCACCGGGCAGCCAAAGGGCATCGGCGTCGGGGACTGCCTCATCCGCGAGCGGAGAGAAGTAAAAGAGCTCGGCACCCATCGCCCTCAACAGGTCTTCATTGGCCCGGTAGATGAAGGCAAAAGCCGAATCACGGGCGATGGCGATGCGCTTGCCGACCAAATCATCGGGCGGCGGCGCGGGCTGACGGGCAGTGAGCTCGATCTCCCTGGGCAAGCGACTCAGCCCGGCTTCCGCCAAGACCTGAGCAGCCTGATTCAGGCGTTCATCCAGATCGCTGATCTCCCGAGCCTGGACAATGCCCAGATGACGGTCGGGAATGTCCATGGCAGGATGTCGAGGAATACCGCCCAGCAGGGTGATGTCGGGCGGCAGACTTTCGGCCAGCATCTCTCCGTGCACCGCTCCGCCGATGCGATTGGCAATCACTTCCCTGACGGTCACATCATCGCGGTAGCTGGCCAGGCCGAGAGCCACGGCACCAAATGTCTGGGCCATGCCGCCGGCATCGATCAGCGGCAATGCGGGCATCCCCGCCAACACGGCCAGGTCGGCGCTGGAAGGGGCACCGTCATACAAGCCCATGGAGCCTTCCACTAGCACCAGATCCGCCTCGGCGGCCGCCTCGGCCAGTCGCCAGAGGCATTCACTCTCGCCGGTCATCCACGGATGCAGTTGGTAGACCGGATTACCCGAGGCCACTTCCAGGACCATGGGATCAAGATAATCCGGTCCATGCTTGAAAACCCGGACATTCAAACCGGCATTGCGATGCAATCGAGCCAGGGCCGCCGTCACCATCGACTTCCCCTGCCCCGACCCCGGCGCAGTAATCAACGCCACCGGCGCTTTGCCTTTTATCTGCTCTTGCTCATTCATCATTGAAATCTTTATCTCGCGCAGAGACGCAGAGGCGCTGAGAATGCCTAATCAAATTCATAATGACTGCCTCGCGCAAAGACGCTAAGACGCAAAGAAAAACCAAAGTTGTTGTGACTCCTGTCATCGCACCGTCGCTTGTACGTTGACTAAGCTCTGCCCTTTACAGTAGAAACGCTTTTCCCTTAGCGTCTTTGCGCCTTTGCGCGAGGCAATATCTTTTTCTTTTCTCTGCGCCTCTGCGCGAG
>NZ_SLKM01000053.1:0-5766 GCF_007134575.1 Natronospira sp. | reverse complement strand
TCCCTGGGGGCTCTGGGTTCGGCATCCTGCCTCACACAGCCTTGGAAAGCCCTGTCGGCCCCAAGGCCTACCTTTGGTGGGGGTCACCTGGGCCGTGCTTGCTGATGGCGTATTCTGATATCTGAGTAGATTGGCTTCGATTTGGCCGCTGAAATCGCGGATAAATCCGCTCCCACAGCGGCTTCGGCATAAGCTATAGGCACCGTGGGAGCGAATTTATTCGCGATCAAAAGCCTCCGGATGGCACCAAGGCATAAGCCTGAACCAAACCCTCCGTTAGCACGGCCCAGGTGACCACCACCAAGAGTAGGCTTTGGTACTGCTGGGCTTGATCAGGGCTGTGTGAGGCGGGATGCCGAACCCAGAGCGTACAGGGATGTATCCAGGGCGTCCCTGATCAAGCCCAGCAGTACCAAAGCCGGAACGCACTCTGCCACCGACAACAAAAGGCACTCCCCCATCGAAGTCACCCGCAAGAACCACCGGGTATCGGACAAATGATGCTATCCCACCCGCATGGGCAGCACCTGCAGCAGGGCCCGGCGGTTGGTCCAGGAGCTGAGGGCATTGAGGGCGCGGTCAAAGGGAAGCCATTGCCAGCTGACATGCTCATCCGGGCGGAGCTGGATCGGTACACGGCCAGGCGCCTGCCAGCAGAAAACAGTTTCGTGATTCGTTTCAGTGCCAGGTGGAAAGCGGTCGCGCCAGGCCGGGTGGATCTCGAACTCGGCCGTCAGGCCGCAGTCCACCGGCGCCGGATCAGGATCCAGGCCGGTCTCTTCGCGCAGTTCACGGGCCGCCGCGGCATGAGCCGACTCACCCCATTCAAGACTGCCCGTCACTGATTGAAAGAAGGCCGCCGGCTTACGCCGCTCAAGCACTAGGACCTCGGCATCCGGGGTATAAACCAGCACCAGCACTGACTTCGGACGCTTGAAGGCACTCACCGGGAGAGTCCCTAGACTCGCCGCATGACCCGATCCATCAGGGACGTGGGCAGAATCCGGCGCAGAAAGGCCAGGGTATAAGCCGGGGTGGTGACATAGTACCGGGGCTTGGGACGCGGCGACTCGATGGCCTTGACCAGTCGGCGCAGGACGGCGGCCGGCGTGGAGGTGCCGGGCATCTTGTGATCCGGGTCCGCCGCCCGGCGTTCCATGCGGTCATATTGCTCGGCATGCACCGAGCCGCGCAGATTGATGAAGCGCTTGGCATTGGCCAGCGCACTGGCACGGAAGCGGGATTCCACCGGGCCGGGGTTGATGGTCACCACCCGAATGCCGCTGTCCGCCAGTTCCATGCGCAGGGTGTCGGTAAAGCCTTCCAGGGCGAACTTGCTGGCGTTGTAGCTTCCCAGCCAGGGCGCAGCCACCAGGCCGAGCATGGAACTGAGCATCACGATGCGGCCCTGACCATGCTCACGCATCATCGGTATCACCCGATTGGTCAATTCCATGGTGCCGAAGACATTCGCTTCGAACTGGGCGCGCATGGCGGCACGGGAAAGGTCTTCCACCGCACCGGGCAAAGCAAAGGCCCCGTTGTTCACCAGGGCATCGATCCGACCATCGGTGGCCTCCATGACCTGGTCCACGGCAACGGTGATCGACAGGGAATCGTTCAGATCCAGTTGCAGGGCCTCGAATCCGGCCCGCTCCAACCGATGGACGTCCAGGGTCCGCCGAGCGGTGGCAAACACTCGCCAACCACGATCCCTCAGCAGCTGCGCGGCCGCTTCGCCGATCCCGCTGGAACAGCCGGTGATCAGAGCGGTGCGCTGAGACTGCCCGTCTTCACGACGAACCATGGCCTGGCTTTTCTGCATGCCTGTCATCCCCCGGCATATTGTTGTTGACTGTGACAGGCGCATATTAACGCGTTCGGGCCTCGGAATCCGACCCCAAGGACCCGATTCCCGGACATTGGCGGCGGCAGAGGCTATAATCCCGCGCTGGCGGGGCCGGATACCGCGACCGCATCGAGGGCGCCCGTGGGCTTGGAATCGAAATATCTGACCCCAGATTTTTGCCTGGCACGTCCGCCACCCCTGTCCGTCATCGTTAGAGGTAAAGAGCATGCCGATCTACGAATATCGCTGTCAGGCCTGTGGCCATGAACTGGAAGCCCTGCAGAAGATGAGCGAGGACCCCCTCACCCGCTGCCCGGAATGTGAGCAGGACAGTCTCAATCGCCTGGTTTCCGCCGCCGCTTTCCGCCTCTCCGGTTCCGGCTGGTACGAGACCGACTTCAAGAAGGGCAACAAGCGGAATATTGCCGGTGATAGCGAAAAGAGCGGCGGCAAGGAAAAGAAAGCGGATAAATCCTCCAGCCCGGATAAGTCCTCCAGCCAGGGCAAGGCGGCTCAACCCGCATGACGTCAGGGCCGGACAATCAGCCCGGCCTGATCACCCGCCTGCGGCGTTACTTTGTCGCCGGCATCCTGGTCCTGGTGCCGGTGGGCGTGACCATTTTTGCCCTGCGCTTTCTGGTCAACCTGCTGGACCGCTCCCTGACGCTGCTGCCGGAAGCCATCCAGCCCGAACAATTGCTCGGTTTCGCCATCCCCGGGCTGGGCATTGTCCTCAGCCTGGTGGTGCTGATCCTCACCGGCATGCTCGCGGCCAATTTCTTCGGCCGTAAACTGGTGGAAATCGGGGAGCGCATTCTGGACCGCATCCCGGTGGTCCGCTCCATCTACTACGGCAGCAAGCAGATTGCCGAGACCATGTTCTCGGGCCAAAGCGACGCCTTCCGCAAACCGGTCCTGATCCCCTACCCCCACGAGCGATCCTGGGCTCTGGCCTTTGTCACCAACAACGACCTGGGTGAGATCCAGTATCGGACCGGGATCGATGTGGTCGGCGTCTATGTGCCCACCACCCCCAACCCCACCTCCGGCTTCAATCTCATGATCCCCCGCGAGGATGTCATCGAGTTGGACATGACCGTGGACGAGGCCCTGCGCATGATCATCTCCCTGGGCGTGGTGGTGCCCGTCTGGGACCCGAACGGCCACACCGTGGCCAAGGCGGTCGAAGCGGAGGCAAAAAAGCTGCCGGGGAAGGACTGAAAGACGGCCTCGCGCAAAGCGCGCCAAGGACGCAAAGAAAGAACATTGCGTCTCTGCGCGAGATCAGCCTTTCCTTAGCGCGCTTTGCGCGAGGCAATTTGCTTGGGGGCTCCCCCGCAACTTGCGGTAAACCCGCGCAAATCGTAAGATTCCCGCCTTTCGGGCCCCTCCGGCGCCCTGGGCGCCCCGTTTCCCGACAGACCGAATCCATCTCACCCACACGAGAAAGCGGGAGCAACGCTGATGCGTTCCCATTATTGCGGAAAAGTTGATGAATCCCTCCTGGATCAGGAAGTTACCGTATGCGGCTGGGTCAATCGCCGGCGCGACCACGGGGGCGTGATCTTTGTTGACTTGCGCGACCGGGAAGGTCTGCTGCAGGTGGTGTTCGACCCCGACCGGGCAGAGGTCTTCGAGACCGCCGAGCGCCTGCGCAGCGAATTCGTGATCCGCGTGCGCGGCCGGGTGCGCCGTCGCCCCGAAGGGACCACCAATGACAAGCTGCCCACCGGCCAGGTGGAAGTGCTGGGTCTGGAACTGGAGGTCCTGAACAAGGCCGAAACCCCGCCCTTCCATCAGGACGAGCACGATGTGGGTGAAGACCTGCGCCTCAAGTACCGCTACGTGGACATGCGTCGCGAGCACATGCAGCGCAAGCTCAAGCTGCGCGCCCAGGTCACCTCGGCCATGCGCCGTCACCTGGACGAGCAGGGCTTTCTTGATGTGGAAACCCCCATGCTGACCCGCGCCACCCCGGAAGGTGCACGCGACTATGTGGTGCCCAGCCGCACCCATCCGGGCCAGTTCTTTGCCCTGCCCCAGTCGCCGCAGCTGTTCAAGCAGTTGCTGATGATGTCCGGCGTGGACCGCTACTATCAGATCGTGCGCTGCTTCCGTGACGAGGACCTGCGCGCCGACCGCCAGCCGGAGTTCACCCAGCTCGACATGGAGATGAGCTTCATGTCCGAAGAGCAGATCATGGAGCTGGTGGAAGGCCTGATCCGCTCCCTGTTCAAGGATGTGATGGGCGTGGAGCTGGAGAACCCCTTCCCGCGCATGCCTTATGCCGAAGCCATGCGCCGCTTCGGCTCCGACAAGCCCGACCTGCGGATTCCGCTGGAACTGGTGGACGTCGCCGATCTGGTGGCCGATGCCGAGTTCAAGGTGTTCTCGGGCCCGGCCGCCGACAAGAACGGTCGCGTGGCCGCCCTGCGCCTGCCCAAGGGGGGCGAGCTGACCCGCAAGGAAATCGACGGCTACACCGAGTTCGTGGGTCGTTATGGCGCCAAGGGTCTGGCCTACATCAAGGTCAATGACCCCAGCCAGGGCCGCGAGGGTCTGCAGTCGCCCATTCTCAAGTTCCTCTCCGACGAGGCCGTCGCCGGCATTCTGGAACGCACGGCTGCCGAAGCCGGCGACCTGATCTTCTTCGGCGCCGACAAGGCCACCGTGGTCAATGACGCCCTGGGCGCCCTGCGCGTGAAGCTGGGCAAGGACCGTGGCCTGGTGGCCGACGGCTGGCGGCCGTTGTGGGTGGTGGACTTCCCCATGTTCGAATACGACGAGGGCGACAAGCGCTGGTATTCCCTGCACCACCCCTTCACCGCACCGCGGGTGGAAAACGCCGAGGCACTGAAGAGCGCCAAGCCGGAAGAGCTGATCTCCCGCGCCTACGACATGGTGCTCAACGGCTCGGAAATCGGTGGCGGCTCCGTCCGTATCCACGACACCGAAATGCAATCGGCGGTCTTCGATTATCTGGGGATCAGCGAGGAAGAAGCGGAAGAAAAGTTCGGCTTCCTGCTCGAGGCCCTCAAGTACGGCTGCCCGCCCCATGGCGGCATCGCCTTCGGCCTGGATCGTCTGGTCATGCTCATGGCCGGTGCCGACAGCATCCGCGAAGTGATCGCCTTCCCCAAGACCCAGACCGCCGCCTGCCTGCTCACCGACGCCCCCGGCACGGTGGACAACAAGCAGCTGCGTGACCTGGGCATTCGCCTGCGCAAGACCGTCCAGGATGGCGAGGCGAAGGAATAAGGGCGGCCTCGCGCGAAGACGCAAAGAAAAGAGGATATTTTTCGCGCAGAGACGCGGAGACGCAGAGAAAGGTTTTTTGGGTAGGGGGTGTGGTGGAGCCGTGAGAGGCTTCGGCCTAGACGGTGCCACCGGGTGACAGCAATCGAGGCTAAAGCCTCTCCTACAACAAAATGAATTGCTTTTCCTTTGCGCCTTCGCGTCTTTGCGCGAGGCTAGCCTTTAGCTTTGCGCCCTTGGCGTGCTTGGCGCGAGGCAATGCTTCCGCTTTTTCATCCCCAGAAGAACCACACCGCCCCGAAGTTGTAGACCACATGCAGCAGGATGGGTGTGCCCAGGGTATCGTGGCGTTCCCGGAAGTAGCCAAAGACCAGTGAGGGGAAGAACACCAGGGCCGCCCACAGCGGCGGCTGGTGAATCAGGTGCAGTGCCGCGAAACAGAGACTGGTGATTACATTGGCCAGGCTCAGAATCCCCCAGGTCTTGCGGCTCAGAGACGCCAGCCAGTCCTGCAACATGCCCCGAAAGACGATCTCCTCCAGCACCGGATAGACCAGCACCGGCATCAGAAACAGCCAGGGTTCACTCAGGGGCCACAGCCAGTCATCGGTAGGAACCAGCAGGAAAAGCATGACGGTCCAGGCCATCGGCCCGGCCGCAAG
>NZ_SLKM01000230.1:0-5772 GCF_007134575.1 Natronospira sp. | reverse complement strand
GGCCAAAGGGCAGCATCAGAACGCAGGCGACCACCAGGACCGTGACGGCCGGCCAGGGTGAACGGGCGTAAGCCATGTCCCCCATGAGCCAATACAACATGCCGGGAATCTGCTCGCTCGGGCTGAGTGCCAGCATGAAGGTGATCACCGCCCCCCAGCCGGCTGCCACCACCACGCCGGTAAGCAACAGGCGTGTCGGTGTCCAGCTGCCGGTGCCATGAGCCAGTCCGAACACCAGCACCACCGAGACCATGGCTCCGGCGAAGGCAGAGCCAGAGACCGCAGTCACCCCCAGACCAAAGAGCATGGCTGTCAGAGCCCCCACGGCGGCACCGCCGGAGAGGCCAAGCACATAGGGGTCGGCAAGCGGATTTCTGAGCAGGACCTGCATCAGGGCGCCGGCCACGCCCAGCAGGCCGCCGGTGGCGAACGCAGCCGCCGCTCGCGGCAGACGCAATTCGATAATCAGGGTGCGATGGAGTTCACTGCCACCACCGGTCACCACCGCCCAGAACTCCCCTGGCGGGATGGGAACGCTGCCGATGCTGACTGCCAGGGCCAGGGACAGCAGCCCCATCCCCAACAGAACAATCAGCGGCGGCAGCATGCGCTGCAGGTCGCCACGATACATGCCCGCAGTCTCCCGAATTGTAGGGCCCGATTCAACGACGCTCACGCGCCTGCTCCATATGGGCACACAAGCGCTTCATGCCCTCCAGCAACCTCGGTGTCGCCCGCTGGATACTGGAGGGTGGAATGAAGTATAGATTGTTCCGCTTTACCGCGGTCATTCCCTCGAATCGCCGCCATGGATCCAACCAGCTATCGTCGTCTTCCCCCATCCCGGCGACGACGATGGCTTCCGGGTCCTTTGACAATACTGACTCCACATCCAGCCTTGGCGTCAACCTCGGAAGGTCCCCGTAGATGTTCTTGGCTCCGCACACGGCTGCGGCACGACTGATCAGGTGTTCATCATTGACCGTCATCAAGGGATCATCCCATATCTGATAGAAGAGCCGGACCGGGGCAGCATCGGCATAACGGGCCTTCAGCGCGGCAATCTCCGTTTTGAAATGCGCTGCCTTGGGATGGGCGATGTCCTCGCTACCCGCCAGACGGCCAAAACGCTCCAGAGTGTGAGCCACATCCTCGAAACTCCGCTGCTCCCCCCAGAACACGTCGATCCCCAATTCTTCCAGCCGACGTAGCTGCTCGGTGGGGTTACCACTGATCCAGGCCACAACCAGATCCGGCTCGGCAGCCAGCACGGCTTCCATGTCGATGCGGTTGTGGCTGCCGATACGAGGGATATCCTTTGCTGCTTCCGGATAATCACTGTAACTGGTGGTTCCAACCACCCGTTCACCAGCACCGGCGGCAAAGAGCAACTCGGTCAGCCCGGGCGAGAGTGAGATGATCTTCTCTGCGGGCTCATCAAGACACAGCAGGCGCATCAGATCGTCATGAACACAGACGGGCTCGGTCGAGCTGTCTGCCAGTGACACAATGGGAAGCCAAAGCAAGGCCACAATCAGCACCCTGGCAGGACTGATTATTTTGTACCCCATGCGCTGCCCTCCTCGTTTTCTGAAAGCCGGGCCCCGACCATCCAGGGCCCGGTCATTGATCTCAGTCACCGTAGCGAAGACTGAGATTAACGCTACGCCCTGGCTGCTGATAGTCAAAGTCATTGAAGCTGTCACGGGCAATGACATAATCCCGGTCAAGCACATTGTCTACGACCAGGCGAGCATTCCAGCTTTCCGCAAAGCGCCAGCCGGCACGAAGATTGAGCAGTGCAAAACCGGCCAGACGTTCGGCGCCATCGGCGTCATTGAAACGGTGACTCTGGGCAATAATGGTGCCCCCCAATGACCAATCGCCGATCTCTCGGTCGACTTCCAGCCTGCCGGTCTGTTTGGCGCGGCGGATCAGACGTTTGCCACTTTCACGGTCTTCCGGGTCGGTATAGGAAACACTGCCGTAGATGCGCCAGTGATCCCGATTCCACCCCGCACCGATTTCCAGGCCGCGGATACGGGCCTCGTTGACGTTCTGGGGCAGGAAGACCCCATCCTGAAACACCGTTTCAATCAGGTTATCCACATCGGTCTGGTAGGCAACGGCATCCCAGAACCAGTTCTCATAGAGACCGGAAATGCCCAGCTCCACGCTCGACGATTCTTCCGGCTCCAGGTCCGGGTTGCCGAAACCGGGGAAATACAGCTCGTTGAAGGTTGGCGCTTTGAAGCCTTCACCCCAGGAAGCACGAATACGATGCGACTCGCCCAGGCGATAGCCCACTGCGGCGTTGGCAGTGTTAACAGTGCCGAAGGAATCGTTATCGTCATGCCGAATGCCCAATTCCAGGCTCAAAGGCGCAAAATCCAACAATGCCTGGGCATAGCTGCCACGATTGCGGCGGCTGTCTTCTTCGTATTCAGAAGAAGATGTAATCTCATCGTCCAGGTAATCCAGGCCGACGAGGATTTCGTGGTCACCGGCGAACAGGCTGTTCTGCCAGTTTGCCACCTGACGCCGTGTTGCGAATTCGCTCTCGCTGCCGTTGTCATTGACGGTGTCGCCTTCATCACGACTTTGCCCAAGCGTGACACGGGTATCCCAGTGTTGATTGATGCTTCGCTCGTAAGTGCTACCAAGGGCCTGATGGACAAACGTCATCTTGCCGCCAATGAACTCGGTTCTCCCCTCGGAGTGAAGGGAGGTCACGCCCAGCTCCCCACCATCGTCAAACTCATGGCTGATTCGCCCCACGGCGGAGCTGTTATAGAAGCCTTTTCGCTCGCCATCCTCCCGAAGGGCAATGCCATCGGTATGGAAATGGTTGGCGCCCAGGTTGTAACGGGTATTGCCGCCCTGCCCGGACACACCTGCCCCGTACTGGTGAGTACCGAAGGAGCCCGCACTGATTTCCGCCCAGGGGCTGAGTTCTTCCCCACCCTCCGGGGTAAAGACCTGAATGACGCCACCAAGGGCATCCGGTCCGTAGACGCTGCCTCGCGGCCCCCTCACGATCTCCACCCGCTCGATGAACTGGGGCGGCAGGTACTGCCAGGAGGCACCACCGGTGGTCGCGGCACCCATGCGCACACCGTCCACCACCAGCAGACTGTGATCACTACTCGTCCCCCGAAGGAACAGGCTGGTGGCCTTGCCGAAGGGGCCATTACTGACAAAATCCACCCCTGGACGGCCCCGTAGCAGCTCTGAAAACTCCCGGGGCTGCTGCCGTTGAATGGATTCCCGGTCTACCACACTCACAGACGTCAGACTGTCATCGACCTGCTGTTCGGTACGCGTTGCGGTAACCACTACCGGATTCAGCGGAACGGCTTCCGCCGCCCCGGCCGCCAACAAGGGGGCTGCGGGCTTATCTTCGCCTTCGGCGGCCAAGCTCAGGGGTGCAATGAGAATAGCGGCGGGTAGCGTGACCCACGCACTGCGGATACGATCGACTAGCATTGAATTTCCCTCAACTAACCGTGCCCACCGCACGGATTTGGATGCAACGGAATGCACGCTTGAGGGAACAGGTGGGGCGGAAGAATGGAATGTTATTTCGGCATCCGACCGGCCCGAGCGCTGCCCTCCGCAGCGTGCGGCCAGACACCCGGGAATCGGCAGGATTCAGCGGGTGTCGAGCACGCAGGCCGGTCTACGGGCTGATGAGCAGGCTGGCGCCGCCGGCGAATCACCTTCCCATGCCTCTCACGGACACAGTGGTCATGGATTCACCGGTGCCGGCTCTGGACAGAGACGGCTGCTCAATCACCGTTGCGGGGGCAGCGTCGGAATCCTTCACCGCGTGTAGCAGCAGAAGTTCACCGACTTCCCGTTTAATCCCCGGTCATGAACTGAGATGGGGACACCTGGTGCGAGGCGGAAAGGTATCAGCAACAGCCCCTGTGGTCAATCTGGGCGATTGTCCGCGTTCCATTCCCGGCGCTGGGGGAACCCTGGAGCCCGTGACGCATCCAGGACGTTGGCGATTGGTGCGGGACGGCCGAACAGGAAGCCCTGGGCCTCCTCCACGCCAAGCTCACGGAGCAAGCCAAGCTGCGCCTCTGTCTCCACGCCCTCTGCAACCACATGCAGGTTCAGGTTACGGGCCAATTCCACGATGGAGCGGACAATGGCAGCCGCACCCCCATTTTCAGTCCCCAGGTCAGCAATGAAGGCTCGGTCGATCTTCAAGGTATCCATTGGAATCTGGCGGAGATAGTTCAGAGAGGAATAGCCGCTACCGAAGTCATCAATCGCGATGGTGACGTCGGGGGCAGCTGCCTTGATTCTGCGGAGATTGTCCATGGCCAGCTCAACATCATGCATGAGGATGGATTCCGTGATCTCAATCTCCAGTGGCAGTGGGTTTTGGGTGCCCTCCACTTCCAATGTGGCAATCAGACGCTGCAGATGCTTTGTCTCATAAAGATCCCTGGCCGACAGATTGATCGCGATACGGAAATCCGGGCCATCTTTCTGTATCTGACGGCTTTCCCTGCAGGCCTGCTTCAAAACCCAGTGATCCAGACGACAGATCAGGTCAGACCGTTCCGCTAGGGGCAGGAAATCAGCCGGCTGCAAGAGCCCGCGGGAAGGATGGTTCCAACGAATCAGTGCTTCAAGCCCACAGATACGTGACCGGGCAATATCGACACGGGCCTGAAAATAGAGACACAATTCATCGGAATCCAAAGCCCGCTCGAGGTCGTGGCGCAGGCTGAGGCTTGCCTGCGCCCGTTCTGTCATCTCCTGATCAAAAAAGGCATAACGATTTTTCCCCGACGCCTTAGCCTCGTACATGGCCAGGTCGGCATTGCGAATCAGGGTATCACTGTCACCACCATTATCCGGATAAATGGCAATACCAATACTCGAATGGACGATAAGCTTCTCACCCTCGATATCGATAGGGCTGGTCAGAAGATCCAGAGCCCGCTCTGCAACCCGGGCGGCATCGGCAGCCTCTTCAACTTCCATTAGCAATACAAACTCGTCACCACCAAGGCGGGACAGGGTATCCCCGGCGCGGCAGACCGATTCCAGTCGTTGTGCCGTATGGCGGAGGAACTGGTCACCTACATTGTGACTGAAGCTATCATTGATCAACTTGAAATCATCCAGATCCAGCAGCATGACAGCCAGCATTGAATTGGTTCGGGTGGATTCTGCAA
Organism: Natronospira sp.; assembly: GCF_007134575.1. NCBI lineage: Bacteria > Pseudomonadati > Pseudomonadota > Gammaproteobacteria > Natronospirales > Natronospiraceae > Natronospira > Natronospira sp. The sequence goes on along the minus strand of NZ_SLKM01000230.1, from coordinate 574 downwards.
TGGCATGATCGATCCGATCGTAAAGCAGCTTCCTGTTGGGCAGTTCAGTGAGAGGATCATGGTAGGCCAGGTACTCAAGCTCGCCGCCAAACTGCACGGCATCGATAGCACTGGCGATGAGCTGCCCTAGCAAGCGCAAATTGTTGCGAATATCCTCTGGCCAGAATCGCTTCTCCCAGACCGCGTCCAGGCCGAAGAGCCCCCGCGGGCGCCCGTCTTTCATCAATGGCACGATGATCAGAGAACGTATGGACTGCAGCTTGTATTCCTCCCGTTCAACGCGGTACTGATCATCCATCATGTCCACATCGGGAAGATGGGCTATATTTCCTTTGAGGATATTACCCATGAGCCAGGGAAAAGCCTCAAAGGGCAGGTTCTGCAAACGCCCTATCTCCGGTGGCACACTCGGCGCGGACCATTCGTGGGTATTACTGAACGTGCCGGCATCAAGGTCGATGGAAAAAAGATAGCTGCGCCCCGCATTGAAAAATGCGCCGATATCCGCAAGGACGTCCTGGATGACCGAGTCAATTCGGTCGGGGGTAACACTGATCAATCGAGTGGAAAAGTC
>NZ_SLKM01000292.1:0-19661 GCF_007134575.1 Natronospira sp. | reverse complement strand
GGTCACGATCACCGCGCCACTCACCGGGACACGCTGAGCCAGGGTCAACTGAATGTCGCCCGTGCCCGGGGGCATGTCCACCACCAGATAATCCACATCACCCCAGTCGGTGTCGGAAATGAGCTGGTTCAGGGCCTGGGTGACCATGGGCCCGCGCCAGACCATGGGCTGCTCCGGATCCATCAGAAAACCCACCGACATGACCTTGAGGCCATGGGCCTCAAGGGGCTGCATCTTCTTGCCATCCTGGGTGGTGGGACGGCCCGAGGCGCCCAGCATCTGGGGCTGGCTGGGACCATAGATATCCGCATCCAGCACCCCCACCGAGGCACCCTCGGCGGCCAGCGCCAGGGCCAGGTTGGCTGCGGTGGTGGATTTACCCACCCCGCCCTTGCCCGAGGCCACGGCGATAATATTCTTCACCCCGGCCATGGGCCGCAAACTGCCCTGCACCGCATGACTGGCGATCTCCCAGTCGATCTCAATGCTGACCGCCTCGCCCAGCCGATCCCCCAGCCACTCGGCGGCGGCTTCAGCCAGAGCCTCACGGAGGCCGGCGGCCGGGTAGCCGAGGGTCAGGCGCAGGGTCAGTGGAGACTCCGCCTCCACGGTCACTCTTGCCCCGGCCAGGGCCCGGCCCAGGATGGGGTCGTCGAATTCGGCCAGCAGGGGCTCTAGGCGATCGAGAATCTCGCTGCTCATGGTCCTTCCGGGGTGTGATTGGGAGGTGGCGGCATTCTAGCAAATACCGGGGCGGGAATTCGCCGGACTGCTGCCCCAAGGCCAGCTATGGCATAATAAACCGCTTAATTTTCCCGCTTTTTTCATTGCAACCGGAGCCCGTCCGCTCATGAGCGACCAGCGACGCCGGATACTCGTCACCAGTGCCCTGCCCTACGCCAACGGTCCCCTTCACCTGGGGCATCTGCTGGAGTACATCCAGACCGATATCTGGGTGCGCTTCCAGAAGATGCGCGGGCATGAATGTCATTACGTCTGTGCAGAGGATGCCCACGGCACCCCCATCATGCTCAAGGCGCGCCAGGAGGGCATCAGCCCCGAGGCCCTGATTCAGCGATTTGCTGACAGCCACAAGGCGGATTTCGATGCCTTTCGGGTGGACTTCGACAACTATCACACCACCCATTCGGACGAAAACCGGGCACTGGCGGAGACCATCTACAAGCGCCTGCGGGATGCCGGGCATATCGAATCCCGCAGCATTCGCCAGGCCTATGACGAGCAGGAAGGGATGTTCCTGCCTGATCGCTTCATTCGGGGGGAATGCCCCAAGTGTGGCGCCGAGGACCAGTACGGCGATTCCTGTGAAGTCTGCGGGGCCACCTATTCCCCGGCAGAGCTGAAGAACCCGGTTTCGGTGATTTCCGGCACCACGCCGGTGGAGCGGGAATCGGAGCACTATTTCTTCCGCCTGGCGGATTTCGAGGCCATGCTGAAGGAATGGACCGGGGCTGATGGCCGGGTTCAGAACAATCTGCAGGAAGCGGTCTCCGCCAAGCTTCGGGAATGGTTTGATGCCGGCCTGCAGGACTGGGACATCTCCCGGGATGCCCCCTACTTCGGCTTCGAGATCCCCGATGCCCCCGGCAAGTATTTCTATGTCTGGCTGGATGCCCCCATGGGCTACATGGCCAGCTTCCGCCAGCTCTGTGATCGTCGCGACGACCTGAACTTCGATGACTTCTGGGCCGCCGGCCAGGAAGAAAAGACCGAGGTCTATCACTTCATCGGCAAGGACATCATCTACTTCCATGCCCTGTTCTGGCCGGCCATTCTGCATGGCGCGGGCTTTCGCCGGCCCACCGCCGTCTGGGCCCACGGTTTTCTCACCGTGGACGGCCAGAAGATGTCCAAGTCCCGGGGTACCTTCATCCAGGCCCGCACCTGGCTGGATCATCTGGACGGGGAATACCTGCGCTATTACTTCGCCGCCAAGCTCTCCGACCGGGTGGAGGACATCGATCTCAGCCTGGCTGATTTCACCAGCCGGGTGAACTCGGACCTGGTGGGCAAGCTGGTGAACATCGCCAGCCGCACGGCTGGCTTCATTCGCAAGAAATTCGATAACCGCCTGGGCGACACCATGGAGGCCGAGGGCAAGGCCCTTTACGAGGAAGTGGTCGCGGCCTCGGAAGAGATTGCCGCCGACTACGAGCGCCGCGCCTTCTCCCAGGCCATGCGCAAGATCATGGCCCTGGCTGACCGGGTGAATCAATATGTCAGCGAAAAGGCCCCCTGGACCCTGGCCAAGGATGAATCCAGGCTGGCTGAAGTGCAGGCCATCTGCACCGCCGCACTGAATCTTTTCCGGGTGCTCACCGGCTACCTTCGCCCGGTCGTCCCGGCCCTGGCCGAGCGGGCCGAGCATTTCCTGAATATCGAGGCCCCGCGCTGGCAGGATCTGGCCGAGCCGCTGCTCGATCACGAGATCCGCAAGTTCAAGCCCCTGCTCACCCGCGTGGAATCCGAGCAGATCGACAAGCTGCTGGAGGCCTCCAGGGAAAATCTGGAGGCCCAGACCGCTGTCGATGCCGGCAAGAAGAAACAAGCACCCCAGGAGAAGAACGCCGTGGATGATCTGGCTCCGGAATGCACCATCGATGATTTCATGAAGGTTGACCTGCGTGTGGCCAAAATCGTCAAGGCCGAGCATGTGGAAGGCGCCGACAAGCTACTCTGCCTGCAATTGGACATTGGCGGCGAGACCCGCCAGGTCTTTGCCGGTATCAAGTCTGCCTATGCCCCTGAAGACCTGGAAGGCAAGCTGACCGTCATGGTCGCCAACCTCAAGCCCCGGAAGATGCGCTTCGGCCTGTCCGAGGGCATGGTCCTGGCTGCCGGTGACGGCAAGAGCCTGCATATCCTCGAACCGGATTCGGGGGCAACGCCGGGGATGCGGGTGAAATGAGCTGCGAGCTGCGAGCTACGAGCAACGCGCTACCCGGCGCCGGCTCGCAGCTCGTAGCTCGTGGCCCGCCCGGCTGATCGGCAGGGGGCAATTAGCAGGTATGCGCCTAGACGAGGCCCCAATGATCATCAGTTCCGACACGGCGAGGGCACAATGACCGACCTGGCGTTGATCCTCCTGGCCACCGTGCTGGTGAACAACTTCGTTCTGGTCCAGTTCCTGGGCCTGTGCCCCTTCATGGGGGTGTCGCGCAAGCTGGAAACGGCAGCCGGCATGGCCCTGGCCACCGCTTTCGTGCTCACCATCGCCTCGGTGGCCGGCTACCTGGTGAACGCCTTGCTGCTGGCGCCCCTGGGTCTTGAATACCTGCGGACCATTGCCTTTATCCTGGTCATTGCCGGGGTAGTGCAGTTCACGGAACTGGTGGTGAAGAAGACCAGTCCATTGCTGTATCAGGTGCTTGGCATCTTTCTGCCACTGATCACCTCCAACTGTGCGGTACTGGGGGTGGCCCTGTTGAATGTGCAGGAGGCTCACGGATTTTTCGAATCCGTGGTTTTCGGCTTCGGCGCGGCGATCGGCTTCTGCCTGGTGCTGATCCTCTTTGCCGGGCTGCGCGAGCGCCTCGCTGCCGCCGATGTACCCATCCCCTTTCGGGGTGCCGCCATCGGCCTGATCACGGCGGGGATGATGTCTTTGGCGTTCATGGGTTTTTCGGGCTTGGTCGCTGGATGACGATACTGGAGCCATCGAAAATGCTGGAAAAGCTGGCCTCGCGCAAAGACGCAGAGAAAGCAAGAATGAAGGGAGGCTTGTGCCGACCTGCGATGGGAGAGGTTTTGACCTCAGCCCCGCCATTTGATGGCATGGTGGAAGCTAAGACCTCTCCCACAACGGTTACTCCTCCCCCACAATAGTTTTTCCCTCTGCGTCTTTGCGTCTCTGCGCGAGATCGCCTTTTATCTTGTTGAGCAATCAGACAATGATCGAAGCAGTGCTCACACTCTCTGGCCTTGCCGCCGCCTTCGGGCTGGTGCTGGGATTTGCGGCGGTGCGTTTTCGCACCGAGGGCAATCCCGTGGCCGATCAGGTGGACGCCCTGCTGCCCCAGACCCAATGCGGGCAATGCGGCTTTCCCGGCTGCCGGCCCTATGCCGAGGCCATTGCCAACGGTGAGGCGGACATCAACCAATGCCCCCCCGGTGGCGAAGCCACCATTACCGCCCTGGCCGATCTCCTGGACCGGGAAAGCAAACCACTGAACCCGGAAAATGGCGAGGAAGCCGCGCCGACAGTGGCCGTCATCGATGAAGATGTCTGCATCGGCTGCACCAAATGCATTCAGGCCTGCCCGGTGGATGCCATTCTGGGGGCCGCAAAGCAGATGCATACGGTCATCGAGTCGGAATGCACCGGCTGTGACCTCTGCATTGAACCTTGCCCGGTGGACTGCATTGACATGGTGCCACGCCGCCAGGACATCGGTGACTGGCAGCCGCCATTCCCGGATGAAATCCCGCAATGGCAGAATAAGCAGTGAAAAGTTCACTTCCCGAAACTGGCACGGCAGACTAGACCTTCCACCCAAGCAGGCAAGCGGCACGCGAATGGAAAACCCCCAATCACTACACGGATTTCCTGGCGGCCTTGCGCTGGATCCGCGTAAGGCGATGTCCACCGAGCAGCCATTGCTGCGCTTGCCGCTGGGTTTTGAGTACGTCCTGCCTCTGCTGCAGCATGAGGGGGACCCCGCCGAGCCGGTGGTGGCGGTTGGGGAGCGGGTCCTGCGGGGCCAGGTAATCGCTCGTGCCGAGGGCTATTTCAGCCTGCCCATCCATGCACCCACTTCAGGCACCGTCACTGCCGTCGAGCCCCGCCCCATTCCCCATCCTTCCGGCTTGCTTGCCGACTGCATCGTGATTGAGGCCGATGGGCTGGACGAGGAAGAGCAGAGCCGCCCGGCCATTGAAAACCCGGCAGCGGTCCATCCCTCCCGGCTGCGCAATCGCCTTCGTGAGTGTGGCGTTGCCGGGCTTGGCGGTGCGGCCTTCCCCACCCATGTCAAACTGAATCCAACTGGTGAGCGCCAAGCAGAAGTGCTGATCATAAACGGCGCCCAATGCGAGCCCTATATCAGCTGTGATGACATGCTGCTTCGGGAGCGGGCCGATGAAGTCATTGCCGGTGTGCAAACCATGCTTGTCGCCCTGGATTGTCCCAGGGCGCTGGTCGCCATAGAGGCCGACACCCCTGAAGCCATGGCGGCAGTGGATGCAGCCATTGAAGCCTCGAAGGATGAGCGCATTGAGCGGGTCATGGTGCCCACCGTCTATCCCGAAGGCGGAGAACGGCAGCTGATCCAGACCCTGCTGGGTCGAGAGGTGCCCAGTGGTGGCTTGCCCATCGATGTGGGTGCCATTTGTCACAATGTGGGTACCGCACTGGCTGCCTGGCGAGCGATCCATTACGGTGAAGCCCTGACCGAGCGTGTGGTCACCGTGACCGGCGAGGGGGTGCACCAGCCCCGCAATGTCATCGCCCGACTGGGAACACCGGTGGCTGATCTGCTGTCCTTCTGCGGCGGCTATACGGGTAGCGCGGAGCGGCTGATCATGGGTGGCCCCATGATGGGCTTCGCCCTCAGTAATGACCAGATCCCGGTCGTCAAGGGCAGCACCTGCGTTCTGGCTGCCAGTGACACGGAAGTAGTGACGGAGAAGCATGCCATGCCTTGCATTCGCTGCGGCGAGTGCGCGGAAGTCTGCCCTGCCAGCCTGCTGCCGCAACAACTCTACTGGCACGCCCGGGACCGGGACCTTGAAGAGGCCGAGGCCTACCATTTGTTTGACTGCATCGAATGCGGCTGCTGCGACGTGGTCTGCCCCAGCCATATCCCCCTGGTACAGTACTTCCGGGCGGCCAAGACCGAGATCTGGGCAAGGCAGCAGGAAAGACAGAAATCCGAGCTTGCACGCCGCCGCTACGAAGAGCGTCAGGCCCGCCTGGCACGAGAGGCCGAAGAGAAGAAGCGCCGCCTGGAGGAAAAGAAAGCCAGCCTGGCGGCCCGCAAGAAGGGGGACAAGGAAGTGAAATCCGAGATCGACGCCATCCTGTCTCGCGTCAAGGCGCGCAGGCAACAGGACAGCGGCGAGAAGGGCGACTGATGCGATTCACGACCGGACCAGCGCCCCATCTGGCGCCCCAGAATTCAGTCACCACCATGATGCTGCGGGTGTTGCTGGCGCTTGTTCCGGCACTGCTGGCCTGGGTCTGGTTCTTCGGCTGGGGCATTATATTCAACATCATCATTGCCTCGACTGTTGCCGTGGCCGCCGAAGCGTTGATGCTTTATCTTCGCGGCAAGCCCATCCAGCGCCACCTCCTCGACCTGAGCGCAATTGTCACAGCCGTTTTGCTGGCCTTCTGCCTGCCACCGACCACCCCCTGGTGGATCACGGTGACCGGTGTAGCCTTTGCCATCATCTTCGCCAAGCACCTCTATGGGGGGCTGGGACACAACCCCTTCAACCCGGCAATGGCCGGCTATGTGGTTCTGCTCATTTCATTCCCGGTGGAGATGACGCAGTGGTTGCCACCGCGTCAATTGGTCGACGATGGGAACTTTCCCAATGCCTGGGCGCAACTGGTCGCCATTCTCACCGGTGAGCTGCCGGGAGCCACCACCCTGGATGCCATCAGCCGAGCCACGCCCCTGGACGTGATGAAAACCGAGCTGGGCATGGCCCGTACCATCGCCGAAATCACCGCCGACCCCCGCTTCGGCGATATGGGTGGCTACGGCTGGGAGTGGATCGGCAATGGCATCATCATTGGCGGTCTGTGGCTCATCTACACGAAGGTCATTCGCTGGCAGATTCCGGTGGCGGTGCTCGCTGGCGTCCTGCTACCGGCAACCCTGTTCTATCTGATTGACCCGGACAGCCACGCTTCACCGGCCTTCCATCTGTTCAGCGGCGCCACCCTGCTCTGTGTCTTCTTTATCGCCACGGATCCGGTGTCGGCAGCCACCACTCGGCTGGGTCGGCTGATCTACGGGGCGGGTATCGGGGTGCTGATCTATGTGATCCGGACCTGGGGCGGATATCCCGATGCGGTTGCCTTCGCCGTCTTGATGATGAATATGGCGGTACCGTTGATTGATCGCTATACCAAACCGAGGGTTTATGGGCATGAGAAATAGGCTCTTCAGGCTTCAAGCTTTGGGTTCCGGGATTCCGGCATGAGCGCACAACAATCCCGCCTGATCCGTTCCATGGCCATCGCTGCCGTATTGCTGGCCGCCTTTGCCATGGTCGGGGGTGGTCTGGTAGCCCTGACCGAGCAGATGACCCGAGATCGGATTGCGGAGAATGAGCGCCGGGCCCGATTGGCCAGCCTGCAGGAAATCCTGCCTGCCGATCATTACGACAACGATCTGGTCAGCGATACCGTGGAGCTGGCGGATGGGACGGGCCTGAGTCTGGACACTCCGGTTATGGTTCACCGGGCCTTCGAGGACGGTGAGCCGGTGGCGGCCATCTTTCCGGTGGTGGCACCGGATGGCTATGGCGGCCCCATTCACATGCTGATGGGTGTGCGCGTGGATGGCCGGCTGGCGGGTGTGCGGGTCACCCGGCACTCGGAAACGCCGGGCCTTGGAGACCCCATTGAGGTTCGCCGCTCGGATTGGATCCACGACTTCGAGGGTCGATCCCTGGGCGAGGAGCCGGAGAAGAAATGGCAGGTGCAAGCCGATGGCGGCGAGTTCGACCAGTTTACCGGCGCCACCATCACCCCCCGCGCCGTGGTCCGGGCTGTACGCCGAGGTTTGGTATACTTCGAGGCGAACAGACAACTGATTTTCCCCGAGACTGCCGAAGAAACCTCAAGTTCCCGGTGAACCGTCCACTCTCTTATGAGCACTTACCGCGACATCGCCCGCGAGGGCCTGTGGACCAACAACCCTGGCCTGGTGCAGCTACTGGGCCTGTGCCCTTTGCTGGCGGTGACCGGCACGACCATCAACGGTCTTGGGCTAGGGATCGCCACGACCATTGTCCTGATCGGCTCCAACCTGGCGGTATCCTTCATTCGCCACGCGGTCCATCCGGAGATACGGATTCCGGTCTTCGTCATGATCATCGCCTCCCTGGTCACGGCCGTGGAACTGGCCATGAACGCCTTCTTCCATGACCTGTACCGGGTTCTGGGGATATTCATTCCGCTGATCGTCACCAATTGCACCATCATTGGTCGGGCGGAAGCGTTCGCTTCCCGCAATCCCGTGCCACGTGCCTTTGTCGATGGCCTGGCCATGGGCCTGGGCTTCACGGCGGTTCTGGTGGTCCTGGGGGCCATGCGGGAACTGCTTGGGCAGGGGACCTTGCTGGCCGGCGCGGAGATGATGTTTGGCGCAGCCGTCGACCTCACGCTTCAACCCATTCCCGCCTATGACGGCCTGCTGCTGGCGGTCCTGCCGCCCGGTGCCTTTATTGGGCTGGGATTGCTGGTCGCGGCAAAGAACTGGATCGATGCCCGACAACAGCGAGCATCCGCCAGCTCGGCCAAGGAAGCCAGAGCATGAACCGGGAAAAGCGGACGGAAATCTTTCAACGGCTGCGGGCCGCCAATCCCGAGCCCACGACCGAGCTCAACTACAGCGGGCCCTTTGAGCTGCTGGTTGCGGTGCTGTTGTCAGCCCAGGCGACTGATGTGGGGGTCAACAAGGCCACAGCACGCCTGTTCCCCGTGGCCAATACGCCGGAGAGCATTCTGTCCCTGGGTGAGGAAGGACTCAAGGAGCACATCAAGACCATTGGTCTGTACAACAGCAAGGCCGCCAATCTGATCAAAACCTGCAGGATTCTGCTGGAAAGGCACGGTGGCGAGGTCCCCAGAGATCGAAAGGCACTGGAAGCCCTGCCGGGGGTTGGTCGCAAGACGGCCAACGTCATCCTCAATACGGCTTTCGGGGAACCGACCATCGCAGTGGATACTCATATTTTCCGGGTCGCCAACCGCACCCGCCTGGCCCCCGGCAAGACCCCTCGCGCGGTGGAAGACCGCCTTCTCAGGACCACCCCGGCGGAATTCAAGAAAGATGCTCACCACTGGCTGATCCTGCATGGCCGCTATGTCTGCAAGGCCCGCAAGCCCGATTGCTACAACTGTCCCATCGCCGACCTGTGCGAATGGCCGGAGAAACCCGTATGAGAGAGCTTGTCACTTGCCCCTATGTTCGACGCTAACCGAGATCAGATCCGGCAGATGTTCATCCAGACCTGGGCCAAGGCACAGGCCGGGGAACCCCTCCAGGACCTGGAAAGAATCATCGCTGACGTGATTCAGGAACACCCCGAGTATCACCGCTTGCTGGAATCCGGTGAGCGGGGTGTCGCTCAGGAGTGGACCCCCGACACGGGTGAGGAAAACCCCTTCCTGCACATGGGCATGCACATCACCATTCGGGAACAACTCAGTACCGACCGACCGCCGGGTATTCGGGAAGCCCATACGGCCCTGTGTCAACGGCTGGGCAGCGTCATGCGGGCAGAGCATGAGATCATGGAAATCCTGGGCGATGTGCTCTGGCAAGCCCAGCGTCAGGGCCTGCCCCCCGACGAGAAACACTATCTAGCCCGCGTGCGTCGACTCGCCGGCCTGTAACAAAACAATCCTGCCCGCGACTTGCTATGATGGACCATTGGCAATATTGGGCCAGACCGTCGCGCCCAGCGCGCCGATTAGCAGCCAAGCGGAGTAACCATGTTCAGAAGAACCAGTCTTTCAATGACCATTGCCGCCATTTTCCTGCTCGGGCTTTCCCTGAGTCTTCCCGCCGCGGCCGGGGACCGAGAGAAAATCATCGAGGCCCTGCAGGAGCATCTGCCCAATCTGCCCATCGAGGAAAGCCAGCTCTCCCGGGCCGATGTAGACGGCTGGTGGGTGCTGCGCGTCGGACCGGACATTGTCTACGTGGACGACTCCGGTGAGCATCTTTTCCAGGGGGATCTGATCCACCTGCCCAGCCGGGACAACCTGACTGAGCGGGCCCGTGCCGACGCACGCCGAGACGTTCTGGCGCAGGTAGACCCAGACAGCCGCATCAGTTACCCGGCGGAGAACGAGCAATACAGCGTGACCGTATTCACGGATATTGACTGTGGTTATTGTCGGCAATTGCACCGGGACATGGATGACCTGAATGAGGCCGGGGTTACCGTCCATTACCTGTTCTATCCCCGCGGCGGCGAACAGAGCCCGGCCTGGGAAAAATCGGATCGTGTCTGGTGTGCTGATGACCGGAATGCGGCCATGGACTATGCCAAGAGCGGAGGTACACCGGACAGCGATGTCTGCGATCAGACGCCCACGGCGAATCATTTCCAGCTAGGCCGCCAGATGCAGGTCACGGGCACCCCGGCAATCATCACCGATTCCGGTCATATGATCCGCGGCTACCTGCCGGTGGCGAGGATGCTGGACGAGATCAGATCCCACGAAGGGGATCGCTGAGCCAGTCCCTTACCGCCTATCCCCTGGGGTGATGGGACTGGTGCAGGCTCTTGAGCCGCTCTCGAGCCACATGGGTATAGATTTGCGTCGTGGAGACATCACTGTGCCCCAGCAGCATCTGCACTACTCGCAAATCTGCCCCGTGGTTCAGTAGATGGGTTGCAAAGGCATGGCGCAGGGTATGAGGTGAGAGGCCGCTGGATATGCCGGCCCGCTGCGAGTAGCGCTTGATGATGTGCCAGAATGCCTGACGCGTCATGCTCTGGCTGCGGCGGGTCGGAAACAGGCAGGGGCTCTCGCGCCCCCCCAGGATCTGTTGACGTGCTTCACTGACATAGCGGTGCAACCACCCCTGGGCCTCCTCACCAATGGGAACCAGGCGTTCCCGGTCGCCCTTGCCCCTGATTCGAATGACGCCCTGCTGGAGGTTGACCTGGTCCAGGCGCAGCCCCACCAGCTCGGAGACCCGCAAACCAGTCGCGTAGAGCAGTTCTAGCATGGCCCGATCTCGAAGGCCCAGGGGCTTGTCCGTTTCCGGCGCGGCCAGCAGGGCCTCGACTTCTTCTTCTCCGAGGGAACGGGGCAGCGGGCGCCCCAGACGTGGCATGTCAATTTCCGCCGAGGGGTCGTCACTGCGCTGCCCCTCTCTGACAAGAAAACGGAAAAAACGGCGAATGCTGGAGAGCTGCCTGGCCGTGGATCGCGGCCGGGCGCCCTTCTGGACTCGCCAGGCCAAAAACTCCAGAATATCCTCTCGCTCCAGAGCCACGAGGTCGAGTTGCTGAGCCTCAACCCACTGGCGCAAGTTCTGGAGGTCGGCCCGGTACGCCGAAAGAGTGTTCTCCGACAAGCCGCGCTCCATCCACATGGCATCCAGGAAACGCTCGATAGGCGCATCGGTGGCAGACTTGGTCGGGCCTGTCTCTTGATCCATGCCTTTCGCCTTGATCGTGGGTGTTGGGGGATAAACTAACTGGATATTATGTCAAAATCAAACCCTACTGCTCGCCCACCGTACCGAAAGTCGTCTCCACGCAGTCCCTGGCGCCTGTTGGCCATCATCAGTCTTCCTCTCGGCATGGGCTGGGCACTGCTGAGCACGCCGGTCATCGTCCTCGCACCCGGCAGGCAAAGACGGCGCCAATTGGCGAGCTTCGCCAGTCGCGTATTGCTGCGGATAATGGGGCTCAGACTGGAGCTGGAGGGACTGGACCGGATGCCCGAGGACAGTTGCATCGTGGTCGCGAACCACGCCTCCTATCTGGACGGGATTATCCTCACCGCCCTGCTCCCGCCCCGCTTCAGTTTCGTAATCAAGCGGGAAATGGCCTCGGTACCGCTCGTGGGGTTGCTGCTGCGTCGACTGGGTTCCCTGTTCGTCGACCGCTCCGGCAGCCTGCGTGGACGCGGTGACAGCCGCACCATATTGCAGCGTGCAGCCCGGGGGGATGCCATTGGCATGTTTCCGGAAGGGACCTTCACGCAAGAACCCGGCTTGCTGCCCTTTCGTGCGGGTGCCTTCGTCACCGCTGTCCGGACCGGGATGACCGTTGTGCCGGTGACCATTCGCGGCAGCCGTCAGGCACTACCGGCACGGATATGGCTACCTGCGCCCGGCCGGATCGAGGTCATCATTCATCCAGATGTGCCCCCGCGGGGAAAAAGCCGAACGGAAAGGCTGCGGCTCCAGCAGGAAGCTCGTCGTCGAATCCTTTCGGAACTTCCTGAGCCGTGTCGGGAGCGGGATCAATCCTGAGGGCGTCAACAAGATCCCAGACCAGGGCTTCTTGAGCCTGGCTTGCGGCCCGTCCTTCCTCGGTCGCGGTGAGTTCAACAGTCACCAGCAGAGGTAATCAGCAGCCACAAAAAAGCCCCGGCGATGCCTCACCGGGGCTTGACCACCTGCAAACCAGCAGAGCGACTTACTGCTCGCGGAGCTGCCGCTCTTCCTCCACAAAGGAAATCCATTGTCGAGCCTGGCGTTCGGCGTCTTCATACTCCATGGCGCGGCTGAAGGCCGTGTGGGCGCGATCCCATTGCTGCTGCTCGGCAGCGGCTCGGCCCATCAACACGAGGGCCATGCCGGGACGGTCCAGCCCGCCGAGCTCATAAGCTCTTGTGGCGGCAGATTCCAGCTGCTCCCACCTTCCTCGCTGCTGCTCAAGCTGAGCGATACGGAACCAGGGCTCACCGCTGCCCTCCACTTCGGCCAGCTCTTCCAACACGGATATGGCCCTGTCGGTCTCTTCAGCACGAACGTAGGCGTTTGCCAACTGGCCGAGATAGCGCTCGTTTCGAGGCACCTCGCCAGCGTCCATTCCCGCAGCCAGGACCTGTGCGCCTTCGAAGGGCGCATTCTCGAACATGTAGAGCCGATAGAGATTGACGTAGTGGTCGGTATCGTCGAACAGGCCCTTACGATAAGGGACGGCGAGCGCACCAAGCGCACCTTCCTCATTGCCCAGCTCCATGAACATGCCGAACAGCTGATACCAGTAACGCATGTTGTCCGGCCAATGCTCAAGCATGTCCTGAAGCGTATCAGCCGCTTCCTGGAATTCCTCCAATTCAGCGTGAATCGTAAACTTCACCCGATAGAAGGATTCATTCGGCTGTTCAGAGAGCTCGATGGCCGTATCAATATACGGCAAGGCCTCACGAAACTGATTGAGCTGGAGATGGGACTGGGCCGCCAGTTGGTACACCCGAGGGCGGGGCCTGAAATCCTCGATATTCTCTTCGCCATAGGCAAGGTAGCGATCGATGTACTCGATCGACCGTTCGAAGTTCTCTTCCATGGCGTGGAGCTGGGCGACATTCAGCAACAGATCCACCGTTGCCTCCGAACCCAGGGCATCCAGCTCAATCACACGCTCGAAATCCTCCAGCGCCTGATCAAATTCCTCCAGAGTCGAGTGGAGGAAACCGGAGGCACGCAGGGTGTGGGCCCTCTCGTGATCATTGCGGACCCGATCCATCAAACGGGTGATCTGTTCCCGGGCCTCGTCATATTCCTCTTCCTCAATGGCCTCCCAGATCCGCTCCAGACGGTTATGGGTCGTCTGGGACATCAATCCGGGACCATCCTGAGACACCGCAGGAAGACTCCAGAGTGTGAGGGCGAGAGCCAGGGACACGCCCCAGATCAGAAATTGCGCAGACCGTATCATCACTGGGCATCCTCCAGGTTGAACTCAATGGTCTGGGTAGCCTGACGCTCCACAGGACGACCATCGACGATACGTGGCCGGAAGCGCCAGCGGGTAATGGCCCGCAGGGCTGCCCGATCGAACAGTCGGCGGGGTTCCGATTCAAGCACACGCGGATTGGCGACGGAGCCGTCCTCGCGAATGGTGAACTCAACCCGGACCCAACCCTCAATGCCCTGCATCAGGGCCTCTCGGGGCCATTGGGGCTCGATTCTGACGATCGGGACCACATCCCCATCACCGGAACCCTCACCACCGCTGCGCCCACCAACGAAGGCACCGCCTTCCATCCCCGTGGGGATATCGAGCTGGGGCATATCGAAGTCCATCTGGGGAGCATCCGGTGGCTGATCCTGCTGAATCTCCATTTCCGGCGGCGGCGGCGGCGGCTCCGGCTCATCAGGTTCTTCCGGCCGCTGTCTCTGACGCTCTCGAACCTGCTCGTCCCGCTCGACGCGGATGAAATCAATCCGTTCGCCGTCATCCAGACTCGGGGCGCCGTCCTCGTCGGTCATGATCATGCGCTGCATGAATACGAACAAGAGCACCGCCACGACCACACCACCTACCAGTGCCATCAAATACCGCATTACAACTGTCCTCCCCGGCCCTCGGTGGCGATGGCAATATCCGTCACACCGGCACGGCGGACTTCATCCATCACCTCAATCACACGGCCGGTTGTAGCCGTCTCATCAGATACGACAACAACAGTGCTCTCCGGGTTCTGTGAGAGCATGTCTTCCACCATCGGTCGGACCTGGCCCAGTTCGATATTCTCCTGGTTCATCCAGATCTCACCTGTGGGGGAGACGCCGATCAGGATATTGCCTCGTGCCTGCTCGGTTGCCGTCTGAGCTTCGGGGCGCAGGGGATCAATCCCCGTCTCCCGGATAAAGGAGCTGGTCACGATGAAAAAGATCAGCATGATGAACACGATGTCCAGCATCGGCGTCATGTTGATCTCGTCGTCTTCCTCAGCCTGAGCTTGTACCTGTCTTCTGGCCATGTCTCTACCGTCTGTCAGAGTCGCCCTGACGGGGCATCAGCCCCGTCAGTTAGTGGCGATGGAAACATTGTCGGCACCAGCGCGCCGGGCCTGGTCAATAACGCGAACCAGGAGCCCGGACTCGGCATCCGGGTGTGCGGACACGACCACTGGTGCGTCCGGGTTGGCCGACAGCAGGTTTTGCACGTTGGCCTCAACCGCCCGGATGTCCACGGTCCGGTTATCCACCTGAATCTGGCCCGCTTGCGTGATCTCGATAAAGACCACATCCACTTCCTGCTGAACCTCGGCGGGCTCGTCGGACGGGCGGTCCACATCAATACCAAACTCTCTCGCGAATGAAGCGGTCACGATGAAGAAGATCAGCATGATGAAGACAATATCCAGGAGTGGGGTCACGTTGACCTCGGCGCTTTCCTCCTGTCTACGATGCTTTCGCCGCATGGTTGTTTACCCCTCAGTGATACCGGAGCAGGTCCGCAGCCCGCTCAACCTCTACCTTGGCACGCTTGTCGAGACTGGCGCCGAAGTAGAGGCCGGACAGTGCTGCCACCATGCCGGACATTGTGGGAATGGTTGCCGCGGAGACACCACCCGCCATGGCGCGCGGGTTCCCGGTTCCCAGGACCGTCATGACATCGAAGACCTGGATCATACCGGTCACGGTGCCGAGCAGCCCCAAAAGGGGCAGCACGGCAACCATGGTCTTGATGTAAAAGATGAACTGACCGGCATCCACGCGGATTTCCGACAGAAGTCTTTCGCGAATCTGTCGCGCCTGCCAACTGTCGTGGTCCGACATGTTGTTCCAGGTCTCCAGCGCCTTCTGAGTCTTGGCGGGCTGGACCATCCGGAAGTACCAGAGCCGCTCCAGGATGAATGTCCAGAGCAGGATGGTGACTGCCAGGATGGCCCAGAGCACATCCCCGCCCGCCTCAAAAAAGTCGCGGAGTGCCGCGTATGATTCAGCAATCCAGATCATTTCTGTTTTTCCGCATGGCTAGCAATGATCCCGGTGCTCTGCTCTTCCAGAATCTGGATGAGCTTCTTGCTCTGTGCAGCCACGACGGCGTGCAGGAGCACCAGCGGAATGGCAACGGTCAGACCCATGGCGGTGGTCATCAGGGCCTGGGAGATACCGTCAGCCATGAGCTGCGGGTCACCGGCACCGAACAGGGTAATCATCTGGAAGGTGCGGATCATACCGACCACGGTACCCAGCAGACCCAGCAGTGGCGCCACGGCGGAAATGATCTTGATCGCGCCGAGTCTGGCTTCAAGTGCCGGGGTCTCCTTGAGGATGGCCTCGTCGATCTTCAGCTCCAGAGTCTCGACGTCATCGTCCTTGTTCTCGGCGTAAGCACCCATGACGCGACCCAAGGCGTTGTTGGGGTTGGGCTTGCCGGAACCGACCTGGGCCTTGATCCGCTGGCCGGCCATGGTCAGGAAGATGAGCCGCTCGAGAACCAGCAACAGGCCGATGATACCCAAGGCAATAATGACATAGCCCGGAGGACCACCCTGCTGGATGCGCTCACCCAGGGACGGCGTCTGAATCAACAGAGCCAGCAGACTGCCCCGGGAGGGGTCCACTGCCATGCCGGTGATGGAGCCTTGCTCGGCACTGTACAGGCTGCCCGCCATGCTCTGATAGCGACCGGCAGGCTGGCGACCCAGTTCAACCAGCTGCCCGGTTTCGGGCAGGTAGCGAAGGAACTTGTCCTGGTAAATGGTGTTGAACACACCGACCCGAACCACGTCCACGTCTTCACGCGTACCGTCAGCACGGACAATGGTAGTGGGGTAACGCACGACCTTGCCGGACTCGGTCATCTCTTCCTGGAACAGGAACCAGAGATTCTCCAGCTGATCGATGGAGGGCAGTGCGCGGGTTTCGGCAAGACGGGCAACCATATCGCCACGACCCGGCATCTGGGCGGAAACGATGGAGTTACGCACGATGCCCTGGGCATCACCCGATACCTGACGAACCACACCGAACAACTCACCCAATGCACCCATGCGCACCTGCAGGCGATCGTTCAGCTCGGTCAGGGCTTCTTCATTTTCTTCGAAGGACCTGGAAAGGCGATCACGACGTTGCTCCTCGCGCTCGTGGGCACGGCGTGCATCGTCCAGCATCTGTTGCTGCTCGTCGCGGGCCTCGATGAAACGACGCTCACGCTCCTGGTGCCGCTCGGCAGCCTCTGTCCGGGCTTCCCGGACCTGCTGCAGGAGCTCATCCAGCGTGGTCGCCTGCTGGTCCTGGGCCATTGCGGGGGCTGCAAACGCCACCAGGCCGAATAGAATCAGAGTTCGCTTGATGAAATTCATTGCACACGCTCCGGAGCCGGGACAGGAAGTTGCAGGATATCGACAGCGGCCTGCTGACGGGCGATGCGGATGCCCTCATTGATCGGACTCCGATAACGGTCAGGCAGTCGCTCCCAATCGCGGGTAACCGGGTTCCAGAAACCGGTCTCTTCCCGATCCAGCGTCTGGTAGGCCAGCATGAGACGACCAACCCGCAGGAAATCCACATTCCGTTCCTGGCCATTCATTTCCAGATTGCCGCGATAGGCCTCCATGTTCCGACCATACTCGGCCTCGGTCTGGTAGGCCTCCATCACATTCCGATACTTCTCGGAGATGGTCACATCAGAGCGGTCCAGGGTAGACCAGAGACGCTCGATGCGTTCCGCGCGCTCTTCCGGCAGGAAGGGCACATCCAGCTCCACGAAGCGCTCGAGGCTCTCGATCATCCGAATCATCAGCGGATAGATCTCCTGCTCGACCACTTCCACTTCTTCCAGCTGCTCTTCGAGAGAGCGCTTTTCTTCTTCCTGAGACCGGATCAGGCGCTCCACCTGGTCGTTATAGATGGAAAGCCGGTCGGTCTGCTGCCGAACGTCCAGATACTCGGACAGCATTTCACGGGTTTCCTGAGCGAGGTTGTCGACCCGCTCCTGGGAGGCCCGTGCGGCCTGACTGATCTGGCGTTCCACCTGCAGAGAGGTCTGCAGTGCCTCGGGTTGCGAAGTGGCAACCCCGGAAGCGCCGAGAAGAAGCGTGCCGGCACTGACCGCTGCTACCAGTAAACGATGTGTTTTAGGCATATCTACTACCTTGCGATTAGAAGGCGAACGAGATTGAACCAACGCCAGATCGAATCAACGAATCTGGCGTATATGGAAACCAAACTAAAGTACCAAAGTGCACTGGATCATGAAACCCATAATTCACCCATGCTTAACATCTTGTTTTAAAAGCCGTTTTAAACATTTTTGATGTAGCAAAACAACAACACAGGATTTTTTTTGGGCCATTTCGCCCGCAATCCACCAAGGGAATCGGGTCAATATGTCCGAGCCGAGCAGTCAACCATTGCTGATCAGCAGACCTTTACGATGCCACAAATCACGCCCCCGAAACCATAGGGTTGCAATCCATTTTTCACCTTCGGACACAGGCGCTCCCCGATGAATGCTGGCCGGGTCAATTTCACCGCCAGCATCGACACTGGGAAATGAAAGCACCTGCCCCGACCGGGGATTGATGCTGACCTGCCAGTCCCGAAACTCGGTTTCGCCCCCGGTGTAGTCGTCATTCAGATAAAGGATTGCCGTATGAACCCGCTGTCCGAAACGGGCAATCTCGCCTGGCTTGCCGGGCGGATCGGGTGGGCGATAATCCCGATGCCAGCGGTATTGCTGCCCTGGCTGATAGCGCAACACCACCATGGGCTCCGCCTGGGCAAGGGAAACGCCCGCCTGATGAGCCATAAGGCGCTCCAACGAGGCCACCAAGGGGTCTCTTGTGGGAACAGGTAAAAAGGCGTCGCTGCTGTCCCTGACGAGCTTGTGGAGCGCCTGGCGGTTAACCGTCGCGGGCTTCAACCCCGGACGGGCATAGTCGATCAGCCCCGCAAGCAGCGATTGGGGCAGATTCAAGTCGGATTGACGCACTGGCTGATTGAAATCGAGGGGCTCGGGTGAGCCCAGGGCTCGAATCCCGGCCACTACGTGCTCGGCAGCCTGTCTGGGCGTTGCATGGGAATCCTGATCAGCTGAGGAGCCGATCAGAACCACCGTCCAAAGCTCGCTCAGGCACCCCAGTATCTGCTGATAGCGGGGCCCGCCTTGGTGCGCATCCACCAGGATGGCAAGAATCCGGGCTATTTCATCCGGCGTCGCATCGCTGCCAATGGCATGACACAGCCACAATTCTGCGAAATCCGCTTCACTCTCGGCGAAGGCCTCGATCCGAGGATTGGAAAGCGGTGCACCCTCACTGCGTTTGGCGAGGATGTCCAGCAACAGTTCAAGTGCCCGGGGCGTCATAGGTGGAAATCCACCAGCCCCTGGGTCTGAACATTGAAGGCCACGGTAATCCGCTCTCGCTCACCAAAATACGGGGCTGCTTCATGGAGCAGGTAGGAAGGAAACAGAATCAGATCCCCGCTTTCGAGGACAAAATTCTGACTGCCCACCGCGAATACCCCCTGAGGCTGTGCATTGCCCGCATCCATATACATATTGGAACCCGTGCGGGGATCAAAGAAACGCAGCACACCGTTGTGCTGAAACTCCGAATCCCTATCTCCCGGATCGACACAGAACACCCCGGACCAGGATGCCATGGGGTGATTGTGCGGGGCCGCGAACCCGGCACCGCGGGTCACATGAAACCAGGCCTGCGCCCTGAGCCGAACCTGGGCCATCTGTTCCTGGCTGTAGCGATTGATATCCCGAATGGCACGGAGCGTGCCGCCAAGGCAGTACTCCCGCAGTCGCTGCAAGAGCGGCTCATCACGCTCGAACAGATCCCATTCGCTTTCAAAGACCTCGCGGGTCACCGTTCCCGGTAGCACGGCATTCCCTCGAGCAGGGTCACTGGCCTCGCGAATAAACATCTCCCGGAGGGTCTCCCGCTCCTGGTCGCTCATGAGACCGCGATAACGCACCAATGGGGAGGCGAAGGCGGCCCGAATCTCCGGCTT
>NZ_SLKM01000050.1:0-5839 GCF_007134575.1 Natronospira sp. | reverse complement strand
GTCTGGGCGATCACCGGGGCGAGGGTGTTGGAGAAGAGATAGGGCCTGGAGCGCTGACGCAGCCATTCCACGATTTCCTTGCTGGCTGAGGTGTAGCCGCCGGAGGCGCCGCCCAGGGCCTTGCCCAGGGTGCCGGTGAGGATGTCCACCCTGCCCATCACCTCGCAGTACTCGTGGGTGCCGCGCCCACCCTTGCCGAGGAAGCCGGTGGCGTGGCAGTCGTCCACCATTACCAGGGCCTGGTACTTGTCCGCCAGATCACAGATGGCCTTCAGATCGGCAATATAGCCGTCCATGGAAAAGACACCGTCAGTGGCGATCAGCTTGAACCGGGCGCCCTGCTCATCGGCCTCCTTGAGCTTGGCCTCCAGGTCAGCCATGTCGTTGTTGCGGTAGCGGAAACGCTTGGCCTTGCAAAGACGAATACCGTCAATGATGGAAGCATGGTTGAGCTCGTCGGAGATCACTGCGTCTTCCGGGCCCAGCAGGGTCTCGAACAGGCCGCCATTGGCGTCGAAGGCGGAGGGATAGAGGATGGTGTCCTCCTGCCCAAGGAATTCGGATATCTTCGCTTCCAGGTCCTTGTGGATGTCCTGGGTGCCGCAGATGAAGCGCACCGAAGACATCCCAAAGCCATGCTCGTCCAGTGCCTGGTGGGCCGATTTGACCACTTCCGGGTGGTTGGACAGGCCAAGGTAGTTGTTGGCGCAGAGGTTGATGACCTCCTTGCCGTCGGCCAGGGCGATCTCGGCCTCCTGGGGGGTGGTGATCACCCGTTCGGCCTTGTAGAGGCCTTCCTCGCGGAGGGTGTCCAGTTCCTTGCGGAGATGGTCGCGGATGTCCGAGTTCACGTGGCTGCCTCCAGAATTGTGGGAAAGCGCCAAATTATAACAGTTCGGCTGCTGCGAGCCGGCCTCGCCCTGCTTCGATTGAAATAATTTGCAATCGAGATGTATAACTCCTGTATAGTCCGGGTATCGCAAATAAGGCTGGAGAAGACACAATGGACCGTCTCATCGCCTTGGTGGAGAAGGGCTGGATCCCCGATATGCTGACTCGACTGGGTATTCGTCAGCTGCTGCGACAGCGGGCTGACCGGCTGCGACCGGCGGACTGCGAGGAACGGGCGGCCTCGGTGGAGAATTTGCTGATGCAGATGTCCCAGGGCCCGATTGCGGTGGCGACCGATACCGCCAACGAGCAGCATTACGAGTTGCCAACCCGCTTTTTCGAGGGGGTGCTGGGGCCGAACATGAAGTACTCCGCCTGCTGGTGGGGCGGGGATACCTGGCACCTGGCTCAGGCCGAGAATCGGGCACTGGAAATCAGTTGTGAGCGGGCGGAACTGGCTGACGGGCAGGGCATTCTGGAGCTGGGCTGCGGCTGGGGTGCCTTGAGCCTGTGGATGGCCGAGCGTTATCCCGCCGCACGAATTACCGCAGTCTCGAATTCCGCGGGCCAGAAGGCATTCATTGAGGCCCGGGCCCGGGAGCGGGGTCTTGGGAACCTCCAGGTCATTACCGCCGACATCAATGAATTCCAGACGCCCCAGTCCTACGACCGGGTAATTTCTCTGGAAATGTTTGAGCACATGCGCAACTGGTCCGAGTTGCTTGCTCGGGTCAATAGCTGGCTTCGGCCCGGTGGCGCCTTGTTCATTCATATCTTTTGCCACAGAGATTATCCCTATTTCTTCGAGACCGAGGGCAGCGGCAACTGGATGGCGCGATATTTTTTCACGGGCGGATTGATGCCCTCGGATGAATTGCCGGGGCGTTTTCAACAGGCCCTTCGTCTTGAACAACACTGGCGCTGGAATGGCCGGCATTACGCCCGAACCTGTCGTGCCTGGTTGGATAACCTGGATCAGAATCGATCCGAACTCATGCCGCTCATGTCTGACACCTATGGGCAGGAGGATGCTGCTGTCTGGTTCAATCGCTGGCGCATGTTCTTCCTCGCCTGCGAGGAGTTCTTTGCGTTCCGGGGTGGAGAGGAATGGTGGGTTTCCCATTACCGCTTTCGCAAGCCGGAAGAGGAGGGGCAGAAATGAATGGCATTGAATCCCTCGGCAGCGCGGCCCTGCTGGGCCTGGTTCCAGCCCTGGGTCTGATGTTCGTGGTCTGGGTATCCAGTCTGGTATTGCGCGACGCCAGCCTGGTGGATCGTTGCTGGGGGTTTGGTTTTGTGCTCCTGGCATGGTTCTGGTGGCTGACAGGCCCCCGGGAAAGCCTGATGCTGATTCCCGTGGTCCTCGTCACCCTCTGGGGCTTGCGCCTGTCCCTGTATTTGAGCTGGCGCAACTGGAATCACGGCGAGGATTACCGATATCGACAGATGCGCGACAAGCATGGCCCGCGCTTCTGGTGGGTGAGCCTGTTCACGGTCTTTGTTCTGCAAGGCCTGATCATGTGGCTGGTGGCCTTCCCCCTGTTGATGGTGGGGCACGGCAGCCCGCCTGACACGCCCTGGGTCTGGCTCCTGGGGATTGGGGGGCTGTTATGGCTGGTGGGATTTGTTTTTGAGAGCGTCGGTGATTGGCAGCTGGCTCGCTTCAAGGCTGATCCGGCAAACCGCGGTCGGGTCATGGATCGCGGCCTGTGGCGTTATACCCGGCACCCCAACTATTTCGGTGATGTCTGCGTCTGGTGGGCCTATTGGCTGATGAGCGTGCCGGTCGGCGGATGGTGGACCTTTTTCGGGCCGGCTCTGATGACCTTTTTCATTGCCCGCGTTTCCGGCGTGACCTTGCTGGAAAAAAGCCTGGCCGAGAAAAAGCCGGAATATGTCGATTATGTCCGCCGCACCAATGCCTTGATCCCCGGTCCGCCAAGGGCCCGTGGAGGTGACTCATGAGATCAGCCTTGCTGGCGCTATTATTGTTTCTGCTGCTGCCGCTAACCGCGAGGGCCGAGGGGACGGGTGAATTGCCCGCCGAAATCCGTGACGCCGGAGACTGGCAGCTGAAAGGCAGTGCCAGGTTGCGGGTCTATCTCTTTCATGTCTACGACGGTGCCCTGTGGGCGCCGGATGGAGAATGGGGCTGGGAGCAGCCATTCGTGCTGGATTTCAAGTATGCCCGGAACCTCAAGGGCGAGGACATCGCCGAACGAGGGGCAAAGGAAATGAAGGAATTGGGTCATTGCGATCTCCTGGAAGATTGTTGGCTGGATGAACAGAAACAGGCCTTTCCGGATGTCTCCGACGGTGACCGCATTACCGGATGGTATCGGCCTGGGGAATCCGTTCGTTTCTATTTCAATGGCGAGTTCCGTCATGAAGTGGACGATCCGGACTTCGCCCGTCCCTTTTTTGAAATCTGGTTAAGTGAACATACCACTGCTCCCGCCTTCCGCCGCCGCCTGCTGGGGAAGTAGGATCGTCTGTAGTGCTCTTGAGCTCCGAGGCCATTCCCTGTGTCCTGATAGAATGGCCCCATGAGTGACGTCAGAGTCGACAAATGGTTGTGGGCGGCGCGGTTCTTCAAGACCCGCTCTCTGGCTCAGCAGGCAGTGGCCGGGGGCAAGGTGCATGTCAATGGTCATCGGGTGAAGCCGGCCCATGGCTTGAAGCCCGGAGATGCGGTGCGGATCACCAAGGGGCCGCAGCAGTTCGAGGTTCGGGTTCAGGTCCTGTCCGAGAAGCGGGGCCCGGCGAAGGTGGCCGAGACCTTGTATGAAGAGACTGCGGAAAGCCTGGAACGGCGGCGCAAGAATGCCGAAATTCGCAAGATGGAGCGCCTGGCACGGCCCATTCCCGAGAGACGTCCTGACAAGAAGCAACGGCGCCAACTGCGTCGCATGACCGGCAAGGACTAGCGCCGGCCCGCCAGGAGGGTAGCGCCGACGTGCGCAGGCAACGGGAGCCATATTCCTGTTATCCTGCCCTGCGAGGCAGACAGGAGTCCCCATGCCAAGACCCGAGACCCCCTTGCTCACCGTCGATGTGGTGATCGAAAAGCCGGACCGCAACGATGGCAGTATCGTGCTGATCGAGCGCCATCATGAACCCTTGGGCTGGGCCTTGCCGGGGGGCTTCGTGGACATCGGCGAGACCGTGGAGCGGGCGGCCATGCGCGAGGCCTGGGAGGAGACCGGCCTGGAGGTCCGTCTGGTCACCTTGCTGGGTGTGTATTCCGATCCCCGCCGCGACCCGCGCGGCCACAATGTCAGCGTCGTCTATGTCGGCCGGGCGGTGGGCACGCCCCGTGCCGGAGACGACGCCCGCGCCATCAAGCTGGCCGACCCCGCCAAGCCCCCGCCCCTGGCCTTTGATCATGGTCTGATCCTGCATGACTACCTGCGCTGGCGTGACAAGGGCGAGTGTGCCCCGGTCAGGCCCTTGCCAGTGCCGGAGAAGCCCTGAAAGTGCCACCAGAGTAATTTTCCGTTACCGGGAAATCATGGTCCAGATTCGGTATAATTGACGTTTTCTCGCCCCCGATGCGTCGGGGGCGGTCTCGTATTGTCAAAACTCCAAGGAGCACTCCATGGCTTATCAGCATGTCGTCCTGCCTGAAGGCGGGGAGAAGATCACGCGTGAAAATGGCGAGCTGAAGGTGCCGGACAACCCCATCGTCGGCATGGTGGAAGGTGACGGCATCGGCGTCGACATCAGCCCGGCCTGCCAGAAGGTCTGGGACGCCGCCGTGGAGAAGGCCTATGGCGGCAAGCGCAAGATTCACTGGGCCGAGCTGTACATGGGCGAGAAGGCCGCCGCCAAGTACGACGGTGACTACTTCCCGGCCGAGACCCTGGAAGCCATCAAGGATCTGCGCGTGGCCATCAAGGGCCCGCTGACCACCCCGGTGGGCGAGGGCTTCCGTTCCCTGAACGTGTCCCTGCGCCAGCAGCTGGATCTCTTCGCCTGCGTGCGCCCGGTGAAGTACTACGAGGGCGTGCCCTCGCCGCTGAAAAAGCCGGAAGACATCGACGTGGTGATCTTCCGCGAGAACACCGAAGACGTCTACGCCGGCATCGAATACCAGTCTGGCAGCGACGAGAACAAGAAGCTGTCCGCCTTCCTGCGGGATGAAATGGGCGCCACCTTCTTCGATGACGCCGGTCTGGGCGTGAAGCCCATCAGCCCCTTCGGCTCCAAGCGCCTGGTGCGCAAGGCCATCGAGTGGGCCATCGAGCAGGGCCGCAAGAGCGTGACCCTGGTCCACAAGGGCAACATCATGAAGTTTACCGAGGGTGCCTTCCGCACCTGGGGCTATGAAGTGGCCAAGGAAGAGTTCGGCGACAAGGTCATTACCGAGGACGAGCTGTGGGACAAGTACGATGGCAAGCAGCCGGAAGGCAAGATTGTCATCAAGGATCGCATCGCCGACATCATGTTCCAGCTGATGCTGCTGCGTCCGGACGAATTCGACGTGCTCGCCACCATGAACCTCAATGGCGATTACCTCTCCGACGCCTGTGCCGCGGAAGTGGGTGGTGTGGGTATTGCCCCCGGCGCCAACATCTCCGACGAAGTGGCCGTGTTCGAGGCCACCCACGGTACCGCGCCGAAGCACGCCGGCAAGGACAAGGTGAACCCGGGTTCCCTGCTGTTCTCCGGCACCATGATGCTGGACTACATGGGCTGGACCGAAGCCAGCGAGCTGGTGCAGAAGGCCTACGAGAAGACCGTGGCCGGCAAGACCGTGACCTATGACTTCGCCCGCCAGATGGACGGCGCGAAGGAAGTGAAGACCAGCGAGTTTGCCGATGCCCTGATTGCCAACATGTAATTGGCGTCGGTTTCGAGTCTGTCACAGGAAGCCGCCTTCCCTCCGGGGAGGGCGGCTTTTTTGAGCGCGAATGAATTGATTTGAGCTGCCTTGGTGCTGATGCGG
>NZ_SLKM01000029.1:0-5860 GCF_007134575.1 Natronospira sp. | reverse complement strand
CAGGCACGCACCAGGCCCCGGCGATCATCCTCATTGAGCGGCAGAACCGGATGGGCGAGGGCATCCAGCACGCGGTCACCGATGGGGCTGCCATCCACCTGGTGGCGCTTGAGGCGTCGGCTGTAATCCTCCAGCTGATCCAGCAGGATGGGCGAGAAATCGAACACTGCGCAGGCCCCCGGCACCTGTTCCAGGTGGGCGGCCATGTCGGCGTAATCCTTGATGGCATGGAGATAGGTCCAGGATTCCAGGAACTGGCCGCTGAATGCGTCGCGGTATTCCGGCTGGTGCATATGCCAGCAGAGCACCACCCGCAGTGCCTCATCGGACATGGTGAACCGCCTGACCCAGCATCTCCGGGGTCACCAGTACGATGCCACCGGCGCTGAGCTCGAAACGCCGGCCATCCTCTTCCGCGTCATAGCCAATGCGTATGTCATCCGGAATATCGCAGCCGGTCTCGATGATGGTGCGCCGGAGCCTGACATTGCGGCCAATACGCACATTGCTCAGGATCACGGACTGATCGACCACCGAACCTTCATCCACCGTCACGAAAGAGGACAGCAGGGACTGGTTCACCTGGGCACCGGAGACGATGCAGCCACCGGCCACCATGGAGTTGCGGGCTTCGCCGCGCCGGCCTTCCTCGTCCAGGACGAACTTGGCCGGGGGCGCCTGCCGTTGCCAGGTCAGGATGGGCCAGTCCCGGTCATAGATGTTGAGTTCCGGCCGCAGGCCGATCAGCTCCATGTTGCTTTCCCAATAGGAGTCGATGTCGCCCACATCCCGCCAATAGGCCGGGCCATCATCATGCATGTTTCTGTACGGATAGGCGTAGCAGCGGGCTTCGGTGACGGCGTCGGGGATGATGTCCTTGCCGAAGTCATGACTGGAATCGTCGCGGGTGGCATCCACCATCAGGCGGGAGAGGAGATAATCCGTATTGAAGACATAGATGCCCATGGAAGCCAAGGCCTGGTCCGCCTGTCCCGGTGAGCCCTCGCAGTGGTCGGGCTTTTCCACGAAGCGGGTGATTCGATGGTTATTGTCCACATCCATGATGCCGAAACGATTTGATTGCGACATCGGCACGGGCATGCAGCCTACCGTGACATCGGCATCGTGAGTGACATGAAATCCCAGCATGGCGCCATAGTCCATTTTGTAGATGTGATCACCGCCCAGGATCATCAGAAAACGGGGGTTATGCAGACGGATGATGTCCAGGTTCTGGTAGACCGCATCCGCCGTGCCGCGGTACCAGCCTTCGCCGGTGCGCTGCTGGGCGGGGAGCAGTTCGATGAATTCCCCCAGTTCCGAACGCAGAAATCCCCAGCCCTGTTGCAGGTGCTGGATCAGGGAGTGGGCCTTGTACTGAGTGAGTATGCCAATGCGCCGGATGCCGGAATTGAGGCAGTTGGACAGGGGGAAATCGATGATTCGGAAATGCCCGCCAAAGGGTACGGCCGGCTTGACCCGGTGCGAGGTCAGGGAGCCCAGACGAGTCCCCTTGCCGCCAGCCAGCACCAGGACGAGAGTGTCGCGGGTGATGAGACTGACGAAGCGTTCACTGACGGGATTGGGTTGGGCCATCATGCTCGGCGCTCCTGCCGCGTTTCCGAGTCTTCATTCGAGCACCCCCCATTCGCGCCGGTGTTGACTGCCGTCAACGCTTGCGCGCCTCGTCCGGCCGACCATGTTCATTCCAGTCGCCTTGCGGTAGGAAACGATGAGCCCAGCCATGCCCGCCCGATCCGTGATGGAAAGTGATGTCCTGCGCCTTGTGCAGGGCCGCCATCATGCGCCCCATGCCGTTCTGGGTTGCCAGGGCAGGCGCTACCGTGCCTGGCGGCCGGGCGCGAAGGCGGTCTGGCTGGAGCCGGGGCGGGTGCCCATGAAAGTCGTTCATCCCGCCGGTCTGTTTGAATGCCCTTTGCCCGAAAAGCCGGCGACCGAGCCATGGATTCTGGTCTGCGAGTATTCGGGCGGAGAGACCGCTCGGCTTCATGACCCTTACCAGTTCGCCCCTGATCTGGATTGGAAGGCGCTTGTGGCCTTTGGCGAGGGCCATCATTGTCGTGCCTGGCAGATCATGGGTGCGCATTGCATGGACAGGGACGCCGTCGCCGGCACCCGTTTCAGTGTCTGGGCGCCCAATGCCGAGCGGGTCAGTGTGGTGGGTGATTTCAATAACTGGAATGGCCTGAGCCATCCCATGTCGGTCCACGGCGAAAGCGGGGTTTGGGAACTGTTCATTCCGGGCCTGGCAGCCGGTGCCCTGTACAAATTTGAGATTCACAACCAGAGCGGCGAGGTGACGGACAAGGGTGATCCCTATGCCCGGCACTGGGAGGTCCGTCCCCGCACCGGCTGTCTGGTCCCGACCGAGCCCGGGCATGAATGGGGCGATGCGGCCTGGATGCGCGAGCGGCCGGATTGGCGCCATGCCCCCATCAGCATCTATGAGCTGCATGCGGGCTCCTGGCGCCGTAATGCCGACGGCAGTTTCCTGGGCTATCGCCAGTTGGCCGATGCCCTGGTGGAGACCTTGCAGGACAGCGGCTTTAGCCATGTGGAGCTGATGCCGATCACCGAGCATCCCTTCGATGCCTCATGGGGCTACCAGACCACCGGCTATTTCGCCCCCACCAGCCGTTTCGGCAACCCCGATGATTTCCGTTACTTCGTCGATCGCCTGCACCAGGCCGGTATCGGCGTGATC
Organism: Natronospira sp.; assembly: GCF_007134575.1. Lineage (NCBI taxonomy): Bacteria > Pseudomonadati > Pseudomonadota > Gammaproteobacteria > Natronospirales > Natronospiraceae > Natronospira > Natronospira sp. The sequence goes on along the minus strand of NZ_SLKM01000029.1, from coordinate 3,135 downwards.
CTGGATTGGGTGCCGGCCCATTTCCCTCGCGATCCTCATGGCCTGGCCCGCTTTGACGGCAGCGCGCTCTACGAGCACGCCGATCCTCGGCGTGGCGAGACGGCCGAATGGGACACCCTGGCCTTCAACTTCGGCCGCAAGGAAGTGATGAGCTTTCTGCTTTCAAGTGCGCTCTACTGGCTGGAGGAATTCCATCTCGATGGCCTGCGTATCGATGCCGTGGCGGCCATGCTCTATCTGGACTATGGCCGCAAGGAGGGCGAGTGGCTGCCCAATATCCATGGTGGGCGGGAAAACCTGGAGGCGGTGGCCTTCCTGCAGGCTCTGAACACCATGACGCACCGGGAATGCCCCGGCAGCATGACCATTGCCGAGGAATCCACCGCCTGGCCGGGTGTGACCCGCCCGGTGCATCTGGGTGGCCTGGGCTTTTCCATGAAATGGAACATGGGTTGGATGCACGACACCCTGGCCTATTTCCGTCATGACCCGGTACACCGGCGCTTCCATCACGACAGCCTCACCTTCGGCCTGCTCTATGCTTTCAGCGAGAATTTCGTTCTGCCCTTCTCCCATGACGAGGTGGTGCACGGCAAGGGATCCCTGCTGGATCGCATGCCGGGGGATCGCTGGCAACGCTTTGCCAACCTCAGGCTGCTGTATGCCTACCTCTATGCCTATCCGGGCAAGAAGCTGATGTTCATGGGCAATGAGCTGGCCCAGACCACTGAGTGGTCTCATGACGGCCAGCTTCCCGAGGCGCTCGGGGCAGTGGCGGAACACGCCGGCGTCAAGCGCCTGATTCGCGACCTGAACCATCTCTACCGCGACAGGCCGGCCCTGCACCGGGGGGACTTCGATGCCGCCGGCTTTGAATGGATCGACTGCCATGATGCGGATCAGTCGGTGATCAGCTTCCTGCGACGGGAGCCCGGCCGGGACGGGGCCGAGGCCCGTTATGTTCTGGCTATTTGCAACTTCACGCCCGTAGTGCGCGAGGACTACCGCATCGGCTTGCCCGAGGGTGGCACGTGGCGGGAAATATTCAACAGTGATGCCGAAGTTTACGGCGGCAGTGGTGTGGGCAACCTCGGACAGGTATTGGCGGCGAGATCACCCTGGATGGGCCGCCCCTGGTCCCTGAGCTTGCGCCTGCCGCCGCTGGGGGCCCTTTATCTGGAATGGGGAGGATGATCATGAAACGACTCAAGATTCTGATGGTGGCGGCGGAAATGGCGCCCCTGGTCAAGGTGGGTGGACTGGGCGATGTCATGGGTAGCCTGCCCCGGGCCCTGGCCGAGCGCGGTCACGATGTGCGCGTGCTGATTCCGGCCTATTCCTCGCGCTTGGCCAAGCAGGCCAGACCCATCGCGCGCGCGCACGGATTCAGGGGACGCCTGCTGGCGCACGAGAATGGTCAGGCTGCTTTTCCCGTCTGGCTGCTGGAGACGGCGGCCTTTCTGAGACGGGAGGGGCGCCCCTATTTGAACCGCAGCGGCAGGCCCTGGGCCGACAACCCCGTGCAGTTCAGTCACCTGAGCCGGATGGCCGCCGATATTGCCGGAGGGCACCTGGGTCTGGACTGGGAGCCGGATATTGTTCATTGCAACGACTGGCACACCGGGCTGGTCCCGGTCTGGATGCGGATGAACGAGTGCAATCTGCCCACCGTATTCACCATCCACAACCTCGGCTATCAGGGCCGTTTTCCTCCCGACATACTGGCCCGGCTGGGTTTGCCCGATTCGCTGTACGATCCCGAGGCCCTGGAATGCTACGGTGATGTGGCCTTTATCAAGGGTGGACTGGTCTTCGCCGACCGGCTCACTACCGTCAGCCCGGGTTACGCCCGGGAGATCCAGACGCCCCTGTTTGGTGCCGGACTGGACGGACTGTTAAGGGCCCGTGCGGAACAACTGACGGGAATCGTCAATGGTATTGATCTCGACAGCTGGAACCCGGACACGGATCCCTGGTTGACTCATCATTACGATGGCAGTGATATATCCACGACCCGCAAGGCTAAACAGGCGGAAGGGGATCGCCTCAAGCCGCGTCTGGGTATGAGCACCAAGGACAAGCCACGCCGGCCGCTGCTAGCCTGGGTGGGTCGGCTGGCCGAGCAGAAGGGTATGGACCTGTTGCTGGCGGCCTTGCCGGTATTGATGGAGAGGGATATCGATATTGTGGTGCTCGGGGATGGTGAAGCTGCCTTCAGCCGTGCTCTCAAGGCGGCAGCCCATCGCTGGCCGGGACGACTGGCTTTCAAGCAGGGCTTTGATGAAGCACTGGCCCATCAGGTGTATGCCGCCTCGGATATCTTGCTCATGCCCTCCCGTTTCGAACCTTGTGGCCTGGCCCAGTTGTGCGCCATGCGTTACGGCAGCATTCCCGTGGTCAGTCCGGTGGGCGGCTTGCTCGATACCGTGATTGATGCCGGCGTGGACCCCAAGCGTGGGACCGGTTTTTACATGGAGGCAGTTAGCAGCGAGAAGCTGGTGGATGCGGTGGACCGGGCCCTGGTGTGCTGGAAGTCATCCCGTGACTGGGGGCGAATCATTGCCAATGCCATGTCTCAGGCTTCCTCATTCGGGTGGGGTGAGCGGGTACAGGATTATGAATCGCTTTACCTGAATACCCTGGATTCCTATCTCAGCGAACACCATCGTGCACTGATTTCTCTGCCGGACTCCGCCAAGGCGGGGAAGGTCTCGACCGAGGCCCGTGAGTGACGGGTACACTCAAGGTTGGCGATAATAGGCCCCGGCATGTACCTCGGATTCCCGGGGTGATCCCTGCACGCCCGTGTGCCGGTTGGTGCTTGCCAGGCTCTGTCTTGTCGCCAGTTGCGTGATACCTTCCAGGCCCGGCTGAGCGGTCGTGACGGCATGGATGGGGATGGTCTGCATCAAGGTCTGCAGGCGGCCTTTGCGCTGGAAGGCCTGAATGAAACGATGGTCGGAGAGGAAGGGCTGCAGGCGGGCAAGCAGGCCGCCCACCAGGTAGACGCCGCCGGTGGCCAGACTGAACAGGGCGGCATTGCCGGCGAACGCGCCAAGAATCTCGCTGAAGCAAGCGATGGCTGCGGTGGCGGCCTTGTCTTCACGGTTCTCGGCCCGCTGACAGAGCAGTGGT
>NZ_SLKM01000180.1:0-5930 GCF_007134575.1 Natronospira sp. | reverse complement strand
GGTGCTGAGAGCGCCTGCTTCAGCATTGCATTGCTTGCCCGTAGCACAGAGGCTACTGTGCTGCGCAATGCGCCTTGAATCAGACGCTCTCAGCGCCAACTGCGGGCGCGAATGAATTAATCAGAGGTTCCCTAATCTCCGTCCTCACCCAGCTCTTCCTCAATAACGACTCCATCAGGGGCACGGGTTTCCTCTGCCAACCGTTCCTCGTCGTCGTCCTCCTTGGGCATCATCCAGGAGAGGATGTCGTAATAGCGGCGGATATTGTCCACATAGATGACCGGTTCCCGCCCGCGGGCATAGCCGTAGCGGGTCTGCGTGTAATACTGGCGCTGGCTCAGCAGGGGCAGATGGTCTCTCACATCCATCCAGCGGTCAGGGTTCGCACCCTTCTGCTCGGTGAGCATGCGGGCATCCATCAAGTGGTAAAAGCCGACGTTATAGGCAGCCAGCGCCATCCAGCTCCGGTCCGGTTCTTCGATCTCCGGCGGCAATCGATCCCGGACCTGCCGGAAATAGCGGGCCCCGCCGAAGATACTCTCCTGAGGGTCGATTCGGTTTTGCACGCCCAGGTCCGAAGCCGTGCGTTGGGTCAGCATCATGATCCCGCGTACCCCCGTGGGAGAGACGGCACGCGGATTCCAGTGGGATTCCTGATAGCCGATGGCCGCCAGCAAGCGCCAGTCCAGGGAATTGTCATCGGCGGCAGTCTCGAACAGATGCCGGTACGTTGGCAGCCGGTTGTCGATATGGCGCATGAAAATGCGCGTGCCGACATAGTCGAAGCGTTCGGTGTGGCCAAAATGCCGGTCATGGAGCTGAGCCAGAGTCCCGCGGCGTTCCATGCGCTGGATGAATTCATTCGCGGCGGTACGCAGGCTGTTGTCGCGGTTTTTGGGAAAGGCCCAGGCCAGGGGTTCCGGCTCAGCCAGATCGAAGGCGGCGCGCAGTTCGGGGTAGTAACGGCGGTTCATGTGCAGCTCCACCGAGTCGGCCACGGTGTAGTCGAGTTCCCGCTCGGCCACCCGAATCAGTAATTCCTCACTCTCCACCCCATCGATAGCCTTCCATTCCAGCTCGGGATAGTCCTCCGCCAGCTGCTGCAGGGTTTCTTCATGGCTGCTTCCCGCCACCACCGCGACGGTGCCATCCAATTCATCCAGGGAACGGGGCCGGCTGCGGCCAAAGCGATACACGAGCTGTTGGGTGACTTCCTGATAGGGCTCACCAAATCGTACCCGCTCCTGACGGCGATCGGTGATCGACAGACCCGCCGCGGCCAGGTGGGCCTCACCGGATTCAAGCTGACGGAATATCTCGTTTACACCATCCGGGACGGTGATACGTAAATCCACGCCCAGATGGTCCGCAAAGCGCTGGGCCAAATCGAACTCCATGCCGGTGGGTCCATCGGCATCGATGTAGTAAGTCGTCGGACTGTTGCGGGTCAGAACATGCAGCTCACCACGGCTCTGCACCTGCTCCAACAGGGAAGGGGGCAGGGAGCAGGTACCCAGTAGCAGGGCCAGTCCTGTGGTCAGCCAGATCCGCAGCAATCGTTGTCCTCCAAGGATTATGTAACATCCATTGTAGCGATTTGCCCCCGGAATTTTCTTCGGGGCCCTTCAAGCCGGTCGCGCCGCTTTTGGTGCTCTGTTAGAATCTGCGGGCTCCGGCTGCAAGGACAACCCCCGAAACGGGTTGCCCCGCAACATTTTGCCAGCCTGGGCCGCTACACGCCCGGCTGACGTCACCCCGAGGGTGGCACGGCCCGACGAACGGCGCCGGTCTGTCCCCTGAGACAGCCCGCCCGCGCCAATGTTGCGAACGGAGGATCAGTCCACCAAGGCTCAATGCCGCTGGTGGACGCTGAGTTAAGGTAAGTTGTTGAATCGGAGAGGTGCCGGAGTGGTCGAACGGGGCGGTCTCGAAAACCGTTGACCCCTCAGGGGTCCGAGGGTTCGAATCCCTCCCTCTCCGCCATTTTCAGAGATGTCACCACATTCTCGGTGGCCATCCTCCCCGCACTCAGCACTCAGCACTCAGCACCCAGCACTACTCCCCCCTAACCCCTCACTCCTAACCCCAACACTGTACGAATCCGAACTACCAGCTATCCTTGCCTGTCACACATCCCGTATTTCCCAATCCGCCAGTTCTCGCAATTACACAAGAATAATTGGAGGAAATCATGAGAAAACAGTCACTTACCGCGGCTGGCCTGCTGCTCTCCCTGACGCTGCCGCTGTCCCAGGCGGGCGCCCAGGAGGTCGTGGAGCGCAGTGTCGGCTCTGAATACGAGCAATTTCGCCTGGTGAAGGTCGTCGATGGGCTGACCCACCCCTGGGCGGTGGGCTTTCTGCCGGATGGCCGCAAGCTGGTGACCGAGCGCCCGGGCGCTATCTACGTGGTGGAAGACGGCAGCAAGACCGCGCTGGAGGGGCTGCCGGAGGTCCATGTGGCCAACCAGGGCGGCATGCTCGATATCGTTGTCCATCCGGACTACGAGGACAACGGCTGGATCTACATGACCTATTCCAAGGGTGACAGTGACGGGACGGTACCTGCCCTGGCCCGCGCACGCCTGGATGGAAACAGCCTGGTGGATTTCGAGGAACTCTTCGAGTCCAACACCTACACCAGCCCCGGCCGCCACTATGGCTCCCGGGTTGTCTTTCTTGATGACGGTACCCTGCTGATGACGATCGGCGATCGCGGTGCCGAGCCCATGCGTTCGCAGGACACCCAGGATCATTCGGGCACGGTGGTTCGCCTCAATGCCGACGGCAGCGTCCCCGAGGACAATCCCTTCGTTGATGACGACGACTATGCCCCGGAGATCTGGTCCTACGGTCATCGCAACATTCAGGGTATCGTCAAGCACCCGGAAACCGGGCAGATCTGGGCCACCGAGCACGGCCCGCGAGGCAGTGATGAGCTCAACCTGATCGAGCCGGGCAACAACTACGGCTGGCCGGTTGTGACCCTGGGTCGGGACTATCGCACGGAAGGCGAGTTCGGGGATGCCCGCTCGCGGGATCATCAGGCCTATGGCATGAAGCCGCCGGTCTTTGAATTCCTGCCGACCCTGGCCCCCTCGGGCCTGGCAGTCGTGCATGGAGACAGCTTTGGCAACTGGGACGGTAATCTGCTTGCGGGCGGGCTGCGCGCCCAGCGAATCCTGCGTCTGGTGGTTGAGGATTCGGAGGTCGTGCACGCCGAAGAGCTACTGCTCCGGCGAATCGGCAGGATTCGTGACGTTCGTCAGGGCCCGGACGGCAATATCTATATCCTCAACGACCAGTCCGATGCGGCCCTGTATCGTCTGGAGCCGGCAAGCTGAGGACAGGTCCGATATTGTCTTGATCAAGGGCGTTGCAAGGGGCGGGTGGCGCAAGCCACCCGCCCTTTTTCATGAACGGTCGCTAGGCCGGGTCCAGTTCCAGGATTCGCTGTCGCAGGGGGGCGGGGATATCCGGGTCTTCCAGAATAACGTGCCGATCCAGTACCACCACGGGGACGGATTGTCGGCCCATTGCGGCGAGCATGGCCAGTCGATGGGAGCCGCCATTGCGGATCAGATAGCGGGGCGAACGATAGACCATGATGGGATCCCCATCATCCGTGCGGAACCCCTCGTTTTGAAGACTGCGGAATGTCAGCATGCACTTTGCCAGCTTGCGTTTGGCGTTGAGACGTCCGCGTCGACGAACCCGCTCCTGATACCAGGCCAGATGCGGATGCCATCGCAGCAAGGCGCCTTCATCCTCAAGCATCAGGCGGAATAGCGGCCACTGCAGGGCCAGCTCCTCCCGAATGACCAGTTCATGAATCGGCATCTCTCCCAGCGGGAAATGCCCCCTGGCAGCCAGTGAGCACAGTGGCCGCAATATCGACCGACGGACCTCAAGAGAGCCATGGTCGCTGGCCATGCCTTGCGGCCAGTCTGCGGGCAGGGCAGGGACTTGCGGTGCGTCCTCGGAGGTGGGCAGCAGCGGGGCGGTCAGCAATCGTGTCCCAATCTGGAAAAGTCTGACTCGATCCCGCAGATTCACGCTACTCTCCCCAGTTCAGCATCCTTGCAAGCAGGACATCACCCGAGCCGTCAGTTTAACGGCTTTTCAGCCGGCACTCGACTTGACGACTGCTTGACACAGGTCAAAGGTTTCCCCGCCGGGGCTGTATAGCATGTCTCTCATCGTGGACAGACCTTCACAGGATGGCGAGACCCATGCCCTTTGACCCAGATCTGATGCGCCGATACGACGTCCGCGGGCCGCGGTACACCTCTTATCCCACGGCCCTGCAGTTTTCGGACGAATTTGGCGAAGAAGCCTACCGGGAGATGGTGCGAATCTCCAATGAAGAGCCCATCCCTCGCGATCTCTCCCTCTATGTGCATTTGCCCTTCTGTCAGGAGGCCTGCTGGTACTGCGCCTGCCACCGCAGCATCACCCGCCGGTCCGATCGGGGGCATCGATATCTCGGGCATCTGGCCGAGGAATTGCACCGCCAGGCGGCATTGTTTGACCCGGACCGCAAGCTGCGACAGCTGCACCTGGGTGGCGGCACCCCGACCTTTCACAGCCCGGCCGAGCTGCAGGGCCTGATGAATGCCGTGTCCAGCGCCTTCAACCTGGCCGCCCCCGAAGAACGGGAGTTCTCCGTGGAGATCGATCCACGTTCGGTCTCCGAGCAGGATCTGGCCAGTCTTGTGGAGACGGGCTTCAATCGCATGTCACTGGGAATTCAGGATTTCGATCGGCGCGTGCAGGAAGCGGTCAACCGCATCCAGCCCTTTGCCATGGTGGCCGACCAGGTAGCGGCTGCGCGAGAGGCCGGCGTCGGCGGACTGAGCTTTGATCTGATCTACGGTCTGCCCCGTCAGAGCATGGAAGGATTTGCCCACACCCTGGACCAGGTCATCGAACTGGCACCGGACCGGCTCTCCATCTACGCTTATGCCCACATGCCCGACCGTTTTCCGGTTCAACGCCTGATTGACGGTGACAGCCTGCCCAATGCGGAATTGCGACTCAGCCTCCTGACATTGGCGGTGGATAAATTGAGCCAGGCCGGCTATGAGCATATCGGCATGGATCACTTCGCCCGACCCGGCGATCCCTTGGTCAAGGCCCGTGACCAGGGCGAACTGCAACGCAATTTTCAGGGTTACTCAACCCATGCCGAGTGTGATCTGATCGGTCTGGGTGCCAGTGCCATTGGCAAGGTCGGCGATTGTTTCAGCCAGAACCTGACCGAGATCCGTCAATGGCAGAAGGCGGTCAAAGAAGGGCGCTTGCCTATTGCAAGGGGGCTCGTGCTGACCGCCGATGACCGCATCCGTCAGCATGTAATTCAGTCCATCATGTGCAATGGCATCGTGGATGCCAGACAGGTGGGGCGTCGTCATCACATTGATTTCTGGACTTACTTTTCCGATACCCTGCCGGCCCTGGAAACCATGGCGACGGATGGCTTGCTCACGCTGGACAAAGACGGTTTCTCCGTTACCAGTGCCGGGCGTTTTCTGCTTCGAAACGTGGCCATGCTGTTCGACGCCTACAATGCTCCGGCCAAGGGACAGCAGCGATTTTCCCGAGTGATCTGAACAAGCCGGAGAAGCGCTTTCAATCCTCGTGGTGTCAGGCCAGCGTGCGCTGTCTCGTCTGACACCGCGACTGTTGCGAATCCAGTTGGAGTGACAAGACGTGAATGATAAACGGCAGGTGGAAGGCACCGAGCTGGATGCCCTGTTCAGCCCCTTCTTTCTCGGTGCCTATGGGGAAAACGATGAGATATTCGAAAAACTGATCCTGGAATTTTTCCGGGATCATGTTTATTGGCGCCGGAATCTCCATCCCCAGGACACCCCGCCCATCCCCATTCAGGTGCTTCACTCCGAGGGCTATCTGGCCTTCGTGGACAAG
>NZ_SLKM01000096.1:0-5991 GCF_007134575.1 Natronospira sp. | reverse complement strand
TCTGCGAGGCCATTCGCCAGGATCTGCTGGCCAACCGTTTTCTCGGCTGGCGTGTGCCCATGGAGAAGGTGGTGACCATCCACAAGGGCCATTACGCGGACTTCTGGCGCAAACCGCCGCTGCGTCTGTCCGATTACGGTGTGCCCGGGGACGGTCCGGTGATTGGCTGCGTGGCCCAGATGCGCAAGCGCAAGGGCATCCCGGCACTGATTCATGCCCTGGAGCAGCTGGAGAATCCTCGCGCCCGGCTGGTCCTGGTGGGGGATGTGGCGGACCGGGAAGTGGCCCGCTGTATTCGCCAGAGTCCGGCCAGGGATCGCATTCATCAGCTGGGATGGCAGGATGATGCTTCGCGGATTTCCGGCGCCTTTGATATTTTCGTGCTGCCGGCCTTGCGCCGCGAGGGCTTGCCCCGGGCCGTCATTGAAGCCATGTGTCAGAACGTGCCGCCGGTGGTCACCCGTGCCGGTGGTAGCCCGGAGCTGGTCGAGGATGGCGTTAGCGGCCTGGTGGTCCCGCCGGGCGATGCCGATGCGCTGGCTGGCGCCCTGGGCAGCCTGCTGAGTAATCCCGAGGCCCGCCGGCGCATGGGCCAGGCGGCGGAACAGCGAATCCGCGAATGCTTTACGCCGGAGCGCACAGTGCGCGAGACACTGGCTTTGTACGAAAAGCTCACCGGCTGGCGACCTGCGCAAGCCGCGCCAGCCCTGGCCCAGCAGGGCTGAGCCAGTCGCGGCCTTGCCGTTTGGGCGCCAATCCGCGAAAATAGGCGCTTTAATTTTTCCGTTGCGTCTCCATCCTCCCCGCCATCGGCGCCGCACAGGCCGTGGCCGGTCTGGCCGGCTGTAGCCGTTCCAGTGCCGGGGTGGGCTGCCATCGTACTCAGGGAGCTTGCATGCCCTCACGCCGAGAACTTGCCAACGCCATTCGTGCCCTGAGCATGGATGCGGTTCAGAAAGCCAACTCCGGTCATCCCGGCGCCCCCATGGGCATGGCCGATATTGCCGAAGTGCTGTGGAACGACTTCTTTCGGCACAACCCGCTCAACCCCAAGTGGGAGGACCGTGACCGCTTTGTGATGTCCAACGGTCATGGCTCCATGCTGGTCTATTCCCTCCTGCACCTGAGCGGATATGAGCTGCCCATGGAAGAGATTCGCAACTTCCGTCAGCTTCATTCCATGACACCGGGGCACCCCGAGTACGGCTATGCGCCGGGCGTGGAGACCACCACCGGTCCTCTGGGACAGGGTCTGGCCAATGCCGTGGGCATGGCCCTGGCGGAGAAGGTCCTGGCCGCCCGTTTCAATCAGCCTGGCTTCGATATCGTCGATCACTTCACCTATGTCTTCATGGGGGACGGTTGCCTGATGGAGGGCATCTCCCATGAGGCATGCTCCCTGGCAGGGACCATGGGGCTCGGCAAGCTGATTGCCTTCTATGATGACAACGGCATCTCCATCGACGGCGAGGTCGACGGCTGGTTCACCGACGACACGCCCAGGCGTTTCGAGGCCTATGGCTGGCATGTGGTCCGCGATGTGGATGGCCACGACGCCGAGGCGGTGCGTGCGGCCATCGAGCAGGCCCGTGCCGAATCCGACAAGCCCAGCATCATCTGCTGCAAGACCGTGATTGGTTTTGGTTCCCCCAACAAGAAGGGAACCGCTGGCGTCCACGGTGCCGCCTTGGGCGAGGACGAAGTTGCGGCGGCCCGCCAGGAACTGGGCTGGGAGCACCCGCCGTTTGAAGTGCCCGATGCCATTCGTGGCGGCTGGGATGCCCGCGCCAGGGGACAGGAAGTCGAGGATAGCTGGCGGGCACTGTTTGAGAATTATCGTCAGGAACATCCCGCCCTTGCGGCTGAATTCCAGCGGCGCATGAATGCTGAACTGCCCGGTGACTGGGAGGCGGTGGCCGGTGAGTTGCTGACCGCCATGGATCGGGATGGTGAGAAGATGGCCACCCGCAAGGCTTCCGGCAAGAGTCTCGATAGCCTGGCCCAGGCGCTGCCTGAGCTCATCGGTGGCTCCGCGGATCTCAGCGGCTCCAACAACACCCAGTTCAAGGACGCCCGCACGGTGACCGCGGCGGATCCGGATGGCAACTACATCTACTACGGGGTTCGGGAATTTGCCATGTCGGCAATGGTTTCCGGGCTGGCTCTGCACGGGGGCTTCATTCCCTATGCCGGCACTTTCCTGACCTTTTCCGATTATGCCCGCAATGCCGTGCGCATGGCCGCGCTGATGAAGGTGGGCTCCATCTTCGTCTATACCCATGATTCCATCGGCCTGGGCGAGGATGGGCCGACTCACCAGTCAGTGGAGCACCTGGCCTCCCTGCGCATCATCCCGGACATGACCGTGTGGCGTCCCTGTGACACCGTGGAAACCGCGGTGGCCTGGCAGGATGCCATCGAGCGACGCAACGGGCCCACCTGTCTGGCGTTGTCCCGCCAGGGTCTGCCCTTCCAGGCGCGTGACGGGGAGACCATCGGCAACATCCGGCGTGGCGCCTATGTCCTCTCTGACAGTGATGGCAAGCCCGATGTGATTCTGATCGGCACCGGCTCGGAAGTGGCGCTTTGTACGGAAGCCGCCAAGGGCCTGCGCGAGGAAGGCTTGAAGGTTCGCGTGGTGTCCATGCCTTCCAGTTGTGTCTTCAAGCGCCAGGATGCGGCCTATCGCAAGAGCGTGCTGCCGCCGGATGTCGCCGCCCGCGTGGCGGTGGAAGCCGGCGTCAGCGACGGCTGGCAGCGCTGGACGGGGGATGCCGGGGCCGTGGTCGGCCTGGACCAGTTCGGTGAATCGGCCCCCGCCGAGGACGTTTTCAAGCATTTCGGTTTTACGGTGACGCGGGTCATGGACACCGCGCGCGATGTACTCAAGAATCTCGACAGCTGATTCTCAGGAACCTCCAAGGGAGAGATGACATGGCGATCAAGGTAGCAATCAACGGTTACGGCCGCATCGGCCGCAATGTTCTGCGTGCACTTTATGAGGCTGGCCGCACCGATGAAATCCAAATCGTGGCGATCAACGATCTGGGTGATGCCGCAACCAATGCCCACCTGACGCGTTTCGATACCGCCCACGGCCGTTTCCCGGGCGAAGTGAAAGTGGATGGCGACTACCTGGTCGTCAATGGCGACAAGATCAAGGTCTGCGCCGAGCGCGATCCGAGCAAGCTGCCCTGGGGCGATCTGGGCGTGGATCTGGTGATGGAGTGCACCGGTCTGTTTGCCAGCAAGGACAAGGCCTCCGCCCATATCCAGGCCGGCGCCAAGAAGGTGTTGATTTCCGCTCCCGCGGGCAAGGACCTGCCCACCATCGTCTACGGCGTCAACCACGACAGCCTGACGGCCGATGACAGCGTGGTCTCCAACGCCTCCTGCACCACCAATTGCCTGGCCCCCCTGGTCAAGCCCCTGAACGACAAGGTGGGCATCGAGTCCGGGCTGATGAACACCATTCATGCCTACACCAACGATCAGGTGCTGTCCGACGTTTATCACAAGGACCTGCGCCGCGCCCGTTCCGCCACCATGTCCATGATCCCCACCAAGACCGGCGCCGCCGCCGCCGTGGGACTGGTGATGCCGGAACTCAACGGCAAGCTGGACGGTTTCGCTGTGCGTGTGCCCACCATCAACGTCTCCATGGTGGATCTGAGCTTCACCGCTTCCCGCGAAACCAGCGTCGAGGAAATCAACGGCATCCTGAAGGAAGCCGCTCAAGGTCCGCTCAAGGGTGTTCTGGCCTATACAGAAGACCCGCTGGTTTCCGTGGACTTCAACCACGATCCGGCTTCTTCCACCGTGGATGCCGGCCTGACCAAGGTCATCAACGGCAACCTGGTCAAGGTCTGCGCCTGGTACGACAACGAATGGGGTTTCTCCAACCGTATGCTGGACACCGCACTAGCCGTGATGAAGGCCTGAAGCGACCCCAGGCCGGCATGAGTCCGGGCGCCGGTTGCTGCCGGCGCCCGCATTTGTTTTTGGCAAACCAGGGAGGCTGGCGATGACCATCCTCAAAATGACGGAACTGGACCTTAGTAACAAGCGCGTTCTCATCCGCGAGGATCTGAATGTGCCGGTCAAAGACGGCAAGGTGACAAGTGACGCCCGCATCCGGGCCTCGCTGCCCACGATCAAGGCAGCATTGGACGGTGGTGCCCGGGTAATGCTGATGTCCCACCTTGGCCGACCCACGGAAGGGGAATATGACGAAAGCCAATCCCTGGCACCGGTGGCGGAACGCCTGACGGAATTGCTCGGCCGCAAGGTGCGCCTGGTCAAGGACTGGATCGATGGCGTGGCAGTCGAGGAAGGCGAGGTCGTTCTCTGCGAGAACGTTCGTTTCCTCAAGGGCGAGAAAGCCGATGACGAGGGCCTGGCACGGAAGATGGCCGCCCTGTGTGATGTCTTTGTCATGGATGCCTTTGGTACCGCCCACCGCGCACAGGCCTCGACCCATGGCGTCGCCCGCTTCGCCCCAGTCGCCTGTGCCGGACCGCTGCTGTCTCGGGAGCTGGAGGCACTGGGCCATGCCCTGGAGAACCCCAAGCGTCCCCTGGTGGCCATCGTTGCCGGCTCCAAGGTTTCCACCAAGCTGACCGTGCTGGAAAGCCTCAGCAAGGTGGTGGATCGACTGATTGTCGGTGGTGGCATCGCCAATACCTTCATTGCTGCCGCGGGTCATGACGTGGGCAAATCCCTGCACGAGCCCGATCTCATCCCCGAGGCCAAGCGCCTGATGGAGCAAGCCAAAGCCAAGGGCGGTGAAATTCCGGTTCCCAGCGACGTGGTCGTGGCAACCGAGTTCGATGCCAGCGCCGAGGCGGACGTGAAGAAGGTCGATGAGATTGCCGCCGATGAAATGGTGCTGGATATTGGCCCTGATACCGCCGAGGCCTTCGCCGAAAGCCTCAAGGAAGCCGGTACCATAGTCTGGAACGGTCCGGTGGGTGTGTTCGAGTTTGATCAGTTCGGACAGGGCACCCGCATACTGGCCGAGGCCATCGCCGATTCCTCCGCCTTTTCCATCGCTGGCGGCGGTGACACGCTGGCCGCGGTGGACAAGTATGGCATCGCCGATCGGGTATCCTATATTTCCACCGGTGGCGGGGCCTTCCTCGAATTCCTGGAAGGCAAGACGCTACCGGCGGTGGCCATTCTTGAAAGCCGTGGCAGCGAGCAGGCCGCCGCAGCTGGACATGGCTAGGGACGGTGGACAGTTCCAAGTGAACAGCTCCCATACGAAAACACCGCCTTCGGGCGGTGTTTTCGTATGGGAGCGTGAGGAAGGTTCTGCCTAGCTGTGCCTTTACCCGAGATTCCTTTATTCTCCTTGAACGTCTAGCCTGTTAGTCTGAAGAAATATCAATCCAGGTGATGCCGCTTCGCCGGCACCGCCTGTCGTCATTAACCTGCTGACTGTTCTTTCACATGCCAAGAAGAACCAAGATAGTTGCAACCCTGGGCCCGGCCGTCGCAACGGTTGATAAGTTGCGACAGTTGGTGGCAGCCGGGGTGGATGTCATGCGCATCAATTTTTCCCATGGCCAGGCCGAGGATCACGGTCGCCTGGCGGCGATGGCCCGGGAGGCGGCCGCGGCAGAAGAACGGGATGTGGCCCTGCTGGCGGATCTTCAGGGGCCCAAGATCCGCATAGACGGTTTCCGCAACGGCCCGGTGGAATTACGTGATGGTCAGCGCTTTGTATTGGATTCCAGTCTGGGCCCCAAAGGTGGCGACGAGACCCAGGTTGGCCTGACCTACAAGGGCCTGCCCGGCGATGTCCAGGCTGACGATGTCTTGTTGCTGGACGATGGTCTCATTGCTCTGCGCGTGGAGAGTGTGGAGGGGCAGCGGATTCATACCCGGGTGGAGATCGGCGGGCGCCTGTCGGACAACAAGGGCATCAACCGTCAGGGCGGGGGGCTGTCGGCGCCTGCCCTGACCGGGAAGGATCGGGAAGATATCCGT
>NZ_SLKM01000135.1:0-5996 GCF_007134575.1 Natronospira sp. | reverse complement strand
CGCCGAAAAAGCCCCGGCCGAAGCCCACGGCGAATTCCGCCGCGAAGGCAACGTGGTGCACATGACCGAAACCCTGGAGCGCCCCGACGAACTCATCGGCTCCACCTACAAGGTCAAGCCCCCCGTGGCCGACCACGCCATGTACATCACCATCAACGACATCATCCTCAACCAGGGCACCGACCAGGAAGTCCGCCGCCCCTTCGAGATCTTCATCAACTCCAAGAACCTTGACCACTACCAGTGGATCGTCGCCCTCACCCGCGTCATCTCCGCCGTCTTCCGAAAAGGCGGCGACGTCACCTTCCTGGTGGAAGAACTCCAGGCCGTCTTCGACCCGAGAGGCGGCTACTGGAAGCCCGGCGGCAAGTTCATGCCTTCCCTGATCGCCGAAATCGGCGAAGTCATCGAACGGCATCTCACCAAGATCGGCATGATCCAACCCACCGACCTGGACGAACACCAGAAAAAACTCATCGAACAAAAACGCGCCGAATACGAAGCCGCCCACGGCCAAAAAGACGCCTTCGCCGAAGACGGAAGCAGCAACAGTAACGACGCCGGCTTCCCGGCCGGTGCCCAGCTTTGCACCAAGTGCAATACGGCGGCCGTGGTTATGATGGACGGGTGTTTGACGTGCCTGTCCTGCGGCGACTCGAAGTGCGGGTGAGCAACCGGATCTTATCCGCTCCGTTCTGGAAGGTGGCTGTCGATATCGCAACGCCTTCGGCTATCCGCATGCCCGCGAAAGCGAGGACCCCAATTCCAGACCAGAAGGCGATGCTGACAACCTTGGGCCTGGCCGAAGCCGGTACGGAACGTGTCAACATAATCCCAACACATCGGCAACGTTTTCTATGTAACAACCTCGGGCAGCTCCGTGCTGACCGGTGTTGGTGAGACCTGGAACGCATCCGGCTGGTTAAGCAGCTTCGCTGCGGTTTGACCGTCATCGGGATTGATCGAGACTAACTCGGGTGGCCTGGCCACTCGGGGCGGCCCTTTGACGTAACGCTCAGGATGGGCCGCATAGTGCTGATCCATGGCCGCCTGGTGCACTCGCCAGAGTGCTTCGAAGCGTCCGGTGTAGAGATCTTCAGGCGTAAACAGTGCCAAGCCTTCGTGCGGTCGGCGACTGTAGGCTGGGAAGAATTCGCTGCACCAATGTCGGGCATGGGCGGCATTCTGGAAGCGACCCGGGTAGCTCGACCAGTACTTGGTAGTCTTGAATTGGCTCTCGCTGAACGGATTGTCGTTGCTGACTCTCGGCCTTGAGAAGCTTCGTTCAACGCCAAGGTCGGTCAACAAATCACCGAAACTGTGAGCGATCATCGGCGAGCCGCGATCTTGATGGACAATCAGCTCATTGGGCTAGATGGCCCGGCGCGAGAGAACCTCTCGGAACAGGTGACACGCCAGGCCGGCGTTCTCCTTGCGCGAGACCATCCAGCCAACGGTATATCGGCTGAACAGGTCTAGGATGACGTACAGACACAGGTAAAAGCTGCGAGTGATCGTTGGCAGCTTCGTGATGTCCCAAGTGTAGACCTGATCTGGGCCCGTGGCCTCCAGTTGCGGCTTGACGTGCTGCTGTGCCGGACGCTGATTGCGACGTTCGCGGGTTTGTTTTCGCCCACGGAGCAAGCGATACATTGTCGAGACTGAGCCCAGCAAAGAGCCCTCGCTGAGCAACGTCGCGTAAACCTCGCGCGGGGCGGCGTCCAGGAAGCGATAGGAGTGCAGCGCATCGAAGATGCGCCGCTGTTCAGATTCCGACAACCCGCGCCCTCGGCCACTGGGCTTTGTGGCCCGCTGGCGTTGGCGGCGATCCGGGTAGCACCAGTGTCGCGGTACGTCCAAGGCTCGGCAGGCCTGTGCCTTGGGTACGCCAGCCGGCAACGCAGCTAGGCAGCTCACGACCTGTTCCCGTCTTTGTCGCTGTGGAACACGTGCAATACTTTTTTTTGGAGATCAATCAGTTGCTCGGCTAACTCCTTACGCCAGGACGATAGCTGACCGGCGTAAAGGCCTTGCCGACGCAGCCAAGCGCCTTTCTCGCCGTGCGGCAATGCTTCGGCCTCCGCCAGAAGGCGCTTCTTCTCGGATACACTGAATCGACGGCGAGTACGCTTTTCCAGGCGCGGAGCAGTGACAACCTCATTGGAATCAGACATCGCTTTACTCCGTTAGCACCCTGAATATTACAGATAAAACCGATCAGGTGCTGTTGGGAGGGATGTTGACACACAGGGCCCCGCATACGCTGCTCGATGATGAGTCGACGTTCTCCAATCGTATTCAGGCGGCCGGCTCGCTCTCGACCGCTCTTGAGGGTGATCCTCACTTGAGCGCCTTGATGCTGGGCAACGTTGTCTACCGCTACCGTGGTCCAGCCTGGCTCTGCCCACTCGGGAGCATCGTTCTCATCCACAGAGGACGAATCATCCCCGGAGGGTCGTGACCAAGACCGCCTGGATCCGGCCACCGCTTCCTGGTCCTCCCGGCTTGCTCTCCGTAGGTCCAGCCGCTGGGGCTCCTGCCCATCCCGGGACACCCGAATATCGAGATTCCTGAGCAGACGGGCGGGAGAGGCGCTCTGGGCGAAGAGACTGAACAAATCCCCGGTGGGGAAAATCTGAATACTCAACCGCCCGGGCTCATTAAGGAATGAACGATAGCTAGCGACCATCTCTGGGCCGGCCACCAGACCCTCCTCAAGCCAACGGAGCTGCCACTGGTCCACATGATGATCGATGTATTCATCCATGGGCAGCTCCATCTCTTCGGCACAAAAGGCCATGACGCGATCATAATAGCCCAAGTCTTCATGCTCGAGAGTGAATGAGCCGAAGCGCATGGAGTTTGCTGCCATATACAAGTCCTGAAACTCATATGAGCGGGCATCAATATCCATGCTCGCACGGAAGTGTGTACGATTGACTCCGTCGACGACGCTATCCAGTGACCAGTCTATTCGATCCACCTGGCCTGAAGTCTCATATCCCGTATCGATGGATCCGGTGAGGGTAAAGAATCCCATCCGGATCAGGTCACCGCTGCTGAAGGTCAGGCGGTCACCACAGCCGGCGGCTTCGAATGGCAAGCCTATGCCAAGCCCTCCTTGCTCGTTTCGTTCAAATAGGAAGCTATCCGAAGATAGGCGGAGACCGCGGAGAGAAATGCCCAGCTCAGGCGGCAGCCGGCCATCCTATACGGTGTTTTTGAGCCGTAGGAGATTGAGCAAGCCATCGGTCCGGACGGCGACTCGGCGAATCGCAATCTCGTCATTACCATCATGGGGAGTAAATCGCAGTCGGTTAATGCGGGCTTCACCAAACGGAGAAAAGCTTGCGCCACCGTGCTCCAGCCGCCCAACAGGCGAAAGCTGGCGGCTAATGTCGTCCACGGCGGTATTAATCTGGTGGACCTGATAAAAATAGAAGCCACCGACAGCGATCAGACCAGCGATGAGACCATAGAGAGGTTTTTTCACCTGCGCCCCCTCCCGGCAGGGTGATACGTGCAAAATTCCCGGCACTTTATCGCCGCCCGGAGGGCGAGGCAAGGCGGAATGGCTCAAGCCGCAACGCGAATGCCCCGAAAGCAGCTGCTGCCGTCGATATCCTGGCGGCAGAGATTCATACATTGGTTATTCGGTCTGGCGCGAGCTGTTTTTGGCCATTTCCTGAGGCTGGGACTGGCCGCGTGAGTCGGCTTTCGCCGCCGTCGTTCACGCCATGCGTCCAGTCAGAGAGGGGCTGATAACTTATTGAAAATACGGAAAATATATTCAGTCCAAATATCTTGCTTTTGCCCCGGTTTGGTCTATATTTCATTCACCTCCAGGTTCTGCCGTTCGGCTGGCATTCTGCTCTGAGAGAGCTTTTTCTTCTCGTGGAACGTCCTGACTCCCCGCCTGGCCGGCGGGAGGCACCCGGTAGCTGAACAGGCGTTTGGCCCGACCCGGGTCTCTCCCCATGGTGGAGCCCGGCCGGTCTGACAGGCGCTGTCCTGCTGCGGATATTCACCATCTCCTTGTTCGGGATGGCGTTTCGCGACAGTGATGGCAATTCGCTGCGTTTCTTCGAGGAGGGAACGAACATGCAAAAACAAAGCGATATTGGGACAGAAATCCGTCGCATGGATGAGCAGTTCACAACGCAGTTTGCCGCGCATGATGCCGAAGCTCTGAGCAAGCTCTATACGGACGATGCGCTGGTACTCGCACCTGGTGAAGATATGATCCAGGGTCAGAGTGCGCTCAAGAAGTACTGGAAAAGGGTATTTGATTCCGGGCTCAAGAGCACCAAGCTAGAGCCGATCTCAGTGGAACGTTTCGGTGACATTGCACTTGATGCCGGCCGTTACACAATGGTCGGTGAGGATGGAAAGACCCTCGATGAGGGCAAGTATCTGATTGCCTGGAAATACGCAAACGGCAATTGGCGCATTCACCGGGATGCCTGGACATCGAAGCTGCCAGTGCATTGAAGGCTGTACGATCTGACCCTCAGAATCACCGGAGAGGCTGAGCAGTGGGGCCTGAATGGAGGGGCCGCCCGACTCGGTTGAGTTGGGCGGTTCCCTTGCTTCCTTGACCCCATAAAGGGAGACGAACAAGGAAAGATTCGGTGGATTCAGCACCCTGGCATTTCGATCGCCTGATCCCTCCTGTGGCGGTCAGTCGCAACGATTTCCAAGACTTGCAGACTGCTGGCCCCAATGGCTCGGCATCTACCCTGATGGCGGAGCCTCGGCCGACCTTAAGACGCCGGCCCTGACCAATAGCTCTAAACCAGTTTCTGGCATCCCTGTCTTCCCAGCCTTGGTTTCCTGATCTTCGGCGCCGAAAATTGTGTGCGAAGCGGGTCCCTCGCATGGGGGGTGGTTCAGGTTTCAATCTTGTTCTAGCTTTAGAGCGCCTCCGCAAGTGTCTGTCTGCGGCGGAATTTTACGTTTTCGTCTGAATCGCCGCAGTGGCAGCAAGTTAACGATGAGATAAAGGGAAGGGGGAAAAACGATATGAGCATTGGCCTCAAAACAGCGATGGCGCTAGTGACTGCGCCCATTCTTGCCCTTGGTGCAAATCAGCTAACTGCACAGGATGTGCCCCATCAGTTTGAAGCGGGTGAGCCAGCTCAGGCGAGCCAGGTGAACGAGAACTTCGAGTTCCTCAGCGACCTCATGGAACAAATAGAGCAGGACTTGCTCGCCACATCTGACCAGGTGGACGACCAGCAAGATACGCTCGATGAAATGTCGCAACGGTTAGAGGATCTGGAGGTGGGAACGGTCCGTCGCCGGATCGATATCCCGGCGAATGCCATGCGAATCTTTGGCGATGCCGATCCGTTTACACGCGGGGTACGAATCCCTACCAGTGGTGGTGAGCTCAGATTCAGTGTACCGCGCCCGATTGATTAGGCCGGCGGCGATGTGAGGTTCATTCTAAGTTTCAAGTCCTTGTTCGGAAACCCGGCCCTCTTCGCTTCCTTCACCCGCGCCCATTCCCTCAACTCTGGAGAACCTTTTTTCGGTAGTTCAGGGATCCGTTTTGACGACGTAATGATTGAAGACGATCAGGTGGTCTACCTGACTACTGCGGGTGTTCCTGAATCCCGTATGACTGGCGAGATCTGGCTCGCTAATATTCAGCGCTCTGCAAGCGACGACGAGTACGATGGCAGTATCGTCGTCTACTCCCTCAGTATCGAATATGATGCCCTTCCGCAGGGAGGTGAGTAATGGAGCGTCGTGGAACTGTTAATGCGGAGCGTGTTTGGGGCCGCTGTGGACTCGCAGCCACCCTCGTCTTTCTTTTCCTGTTCGCTGCTGCTTGCAGTAGTAGTGACGGTGGGGACTCCGCGGACGCGGAACAGGAATGTACCTGGAATGAGTCCGAATGGGATGGTTGCGACTGGGCCTGATTGTATTCGTCCCCCAACTCCTACTGGTCCGGCGCCCGCCTGGATGCCGGCCAGTGCGGGGACCTGTAT
>NZ_SLKM01000034.1:0-6012 GCF_007134575.1 Natronospira sp. | reverse complement strand
AGAGGGTTGGAAGCCAGTACATGCTTGATGTCGGTAAGGATCAGTTCCTGGTGCTGTTGCTCATGATTGAGCCCCAGTACCACGCGCTTGATCAGTGCCTTGTCCATTGCCCCGAGCAATAATGCTTCCATTGCTTCGTCCACATGGGCCCGGTAGTCGAGCACTTCCTCCAGACTGGGGCGACTCAGCAGACCCCGGCGTGGTCGGGGGTGCATCTGGCCAAGCCTGAAATAGTAGGAGTTGAACAGATAATCAAAGTGCGGATTGAAGACCCGGTAATCGTCCCGCCAGGATTGGAGCAGAAATCGTTCGAAGAACCAGGTGGTATGAGCGAGGTGCCATTTGGTGGGACTCACATGGTCCACCGTCTGGACCAGCATGTCCTCTGCCGTCAGGCCCCGGGTCAGTGCCAGGGTGGTCTGGCGGACCGTTGTATAGCGATCCCTCAGGCCAGCGTGGATTGCCTCCGGCGCGGGCTTTGCACTAGCCATGGACATGGCAACCTCCCTGGGATGTTTCCGTTGATGATCCCGCCAGTTGTTTTTGAGCTTAGCCGCCCGGCAAGCTGCAGGTCAAAAGCCGTGACGTCCGCATTCAGTCAGGCGATGCGCCGGGTCTTGCACACCTTGCAGTTGCCGCGCCTCCAGGTCAGGCGGGGCCAGTTTCAGTGCGCTCATGTCCAAATTCCAGGCTGCGGTCGATTGCAGGCGAGTGGTCTCCAGACCCTGCAGGCGGCCCTGGCCTGCGTGCCGAAACACGGCGCGGACGATTCTTTCGCCTGGCTCATGCAGGACCCGCTGCCAGTCCCCGGCTTCGTTCTGCACGATTCTTATCCAGCGATCCCCGTCCTCACCAATGCGGACATCGGTCCACCAGCGACCGTCTGGTGCCGGCCGACTGCCCTGGTGCCAGAGCGGGGGAGGGGACGCCGAATCCGGGGTCAATGTTTCACGCAGCTCTCGCATCAGTCGGGCCTCCTGAAGGTTTCTCGGCTCCGGGCGGTGCGCTGAGCCGGACAGCAATGCCCGCAGTCGGTCCATGACGGCCCGACCCCGTTCCAGGGACTGGACCCGCTCATCTTCTTCGAGCAGGCCGGCCACCGCTTGTCCGCCGCAGGCCAGTACTCGCAGGCTGTTTTCCTTGCGGTACAGGAGCCAGAAGTCGCCGTCGGGATGGGTAACGCGTTGGATGCTTTGCGAGGCGCCTGGATTCAGCACATCATCCAATCCCTGCCAGGCTGGAGGCAGCCTGGCCGAGGGTGGCTCTGGTATGGCCTTGCCAGTTGCCGCTGAGCGGACCAGGGCCGCGAGCACATCAGTGGCGTGAAAGCTCCTTGTATTGCTGCTCAGTACCAGCCAGCGCTCGCTCTCCGGCCACCAGGCCAGTTCCGTGGTGAAGGGACCGAAGCCCCCTTCATGACCAATGCGACGACCGAAGTCGTCCCGGTGGTGGCTCAGGCCCAGGGCATAGGCCTCGCCACTGGCCAGAGTGAGGCGGGGTTCTCGCCATGTCTCGCCCAGCTCACCCCTCATCGGCGGCCCACCCCGCAGCATCTGGACCAGGCCGATCAGGTCGCGGCTGTTGCCGGTAAGCCCGCCAGCACCGATGAGGTTCCAGCCCGGCCGGCCATCGGGCCAGGCGCGTTCACTGAACCGCCCCCAGCGCTGCCCGTCGCTGTAGCCCACGGCTTCTGTCTGACCGGCGGGCGGACCGCCCAGGCGCACGCTGACCAGGCCGGCCGGTTTCAGAATTTCCTCTGCCAGCAGGGCATCCAGGGGCTCACCGCTGCTCGACTCCGCCACGGCCGCCGCCAGGTTGTAGCCCAGATTGGAGTAGATAAAGGCTTCACCGGGGGCGGCGAGCGGACGGCTGCGCATAACCCGCTCCAGGAACGCCTCGCGCTCCAGCGGCTCGAACTCCGGTGGGCCGTCAAACCCGGGGTGGCGCAGCTGCGCGGCCAGACCGGAGCTGTGGCTCAGCAATTGATGCAGCCGGATGCCGCGCTTATCCCTGGGCACATCGGGAAGGTGACGGTGCAGGGGATCATCCAATGTCAGCGCGTCACCTGCCTCCAGCCGTAGGAGCAGGGCGGCGGTCAGGGGTTTGCTGAGTGACAGCCAGGGCAGGTGCGTGTCTGGATTGAATGCCAGGCCTGCTTCCCAATCGGCCAGACCGTGGCCGCTGAGTCCCTGGGTCGTCGTGCCCTGACCGTGGGCGCTGGTGCCGGAGAAGCCCCAGCCCTCCAGGCTCGCCAGGTCCGCTTCAAAGGCGCCGCCTGGTGTGGCGGCCAAAGCCAGCAGGGCAGCGATTATGAGTCGGAGGCGTCGCATGCCTACATCATAGGCTGTGGGCGCGGGAAAGGTCAGGCGGTGGTCGTCAGTGGGCAGGAAATTGTCGACTTCCCTTGACTGGGAGGCCTCAGACCGGTTTAATACGCGTCTTCCCGTCAATGCGGTTCCGCATCTCCCCGACGGGGACAGTCAGACCATCCCGGCGGCCAGGTAGCTCAGTCGGTAG
Source organism: Natronospira sp. (assembly GCF_007134575.1). NCBI lineage: Bacteria > Pseudomonadati > Pseudomonadota > Gammaproteobacteria > Natronospirales > Natronospiraceae > Natronospira > Natronospira sp. Next base: position 3,495 of record NZ_SLKM01000034.1, on the reverse strand, counting down.
AGCAGGGGACTGAAAATCCCCGTGTCGGCGGTTCGATTCCGTCCCTGGCCACCATTCTAAACTTCCCCGATTCCGTGCAGCCCGATTGGGTTTGTTGCCCCCTGTCCGGGGAATCGAACCAAATTGTTTTATTGTGTCGGCGGTATCGACCTTGCGGCTACTGCGGGTGAGTCGACTGTCAGCGTGCCGTGGTGCCGGTAGCCTTCCCTGGCGCCCAGGCCGGCCCGCACCTCCCTGCGCGGTCGCCAGTCGGGCTGCGAAATGCCCCCGGCATTTCGGTCCCGCCTGGCCCGTCCCTGGCCACCATTCTAAACTTCCCCGATTCCTTGCATCCTGATTCGCCTCGGTGCCATACCTCTGGGTAATCGAGCCATTTCTATCCGCATTGGAAGCCAGCCGGTATGCTGATCAGCAACCACTGATTGAGAAGGGGAAATTCACGATGCAGCGAGTGGGCGCGCTCTTTCTGCTGGGTCTGGCGACCCTGCTTCCGGCAATGCTGATTGGCTATCTGTTGTTTCGTTTCCTGGCGGGGGCGGAGCGGATGCTGGGGCAGGTACTCGCCACCTTGTTGCCAGCCAATTGGTATCTGCCCGGAATGGGGTTGCTGGCAGGCTTGCTATTGATCCTGATGGCCGGGTTGCTGGCCCGGAGCTGGATTGGGCCGCCGGTGGGGCGCTGGCTGTCCCACCGGGTTGGCCGCCTGCCGATCCTGGGCCGGCTTTACCTGGCCTTGAGAGCGGTCATCCGGCGCTTTTCCGGTGAACATCCCGTTGCCTTTACCTCCGTGGTCCTGGTCCTGGATGGCGCTGGTGGCAGGGGGCGAATTGGTCTGGTGGCCGAGCGGCAACCCATGCAATTGAGTCCTGAGGGCCCGGCGAGGGTGCCGGTGTATTTTCCGGCACCGTTTCAGCCGGGGGGCGATCTGGAGTTTGTGCCAGCCGATCATCTGCAAGAAGTGGAAATGAGTGTGGACCAGGCCCTGACTCTGGTTCTGAGTGCCGGGCTTGCCCGGGAATCCGGGCCTTGAGGCGGGCAGCGGCCCTCTGGCGGGAGAATTGGACCCTGGCGTTGGAAAGTGCCCTGACCATTAATTTTGGCGCTGTTGCCCCAATGTGACTATCTTCGTTTGTTTTCGGACGTGCAGATTGGCCCAGAGGCGATTAGACTAGGCACATCGTCCTGAGGAAATTTCCGGGTATTGGCCTGGCAGCATATTGCAGACGCATCCCGGCTCCAGGCGGAAGATAAGGAAAGTAGGCGATGGAATCCATTCTGGTAATCGAAGACAACCCGGATACCCGGGAATGGCTAAAGGCGCTTGCCGAGGAGGCCTTTCCGGGGGCCAGGGTGGACGAGGAGGCCACGCTGGAAGCCGGGCGCGCCGCGCTGGAGAAGGGCTACAATCTGGCCCTGGTGGATCTCAGTCTGCCAGACGGTAGTGGCGTGGATATCCTGATCGACATCCAGACCGGTCACCCGGATACCTTCGCTGTCGTCACGACCATTTACGATGATGATCGCCATCTCTTCGATGCCATTCGCGCCGGTGCCAAGGGTTATCTTCTCAAGGATCAGCCTCGTGAGCGCCTGGTAGCTCAGCTCAAGGGCATTGCCCGCGGTGATCCGCCCCTCTCTCCCGGGGTGTCTCGGCGCATCCTCCGGTATCTCGCTGGCGGTGCCCGACGCACGGAGTCGGACGCGCCCCGCCTGACGGATCGGGAAATGGAAGTTCTGGGACTGCTTTCCCGGGGCTTCAATCGCCACGAAATTGGCAAGGCACTCGATATTACCGCCAATACGGCTGCGGGCTATGTGAAGTCCATCTATCGCAAGCTGCACGTCTCCGGGCGGGCGGAAGCGATCAGGGAGGCCATTGGCTACGGACTGGTGAGCACCGGCCGACCGGAAGGCGACTGAGGTCGTCGTGTTCAGCGGCAGTGTCAGTTACCCGTTTCGGGGTCCTTTTTCCATTGCCCCGATACCCCTCCTGTCCCTGGTCACCCTGGGGGCATTGCTTGTTGTCGCTCTCACCCTGGTGGTCAGTCTTGGCAAACCCTGGCTCGGTGCCGGCTTCACCGCGGCCGATCAGCGTGATGCGGGGGTAATGGTCGACCATGTTCATTCCCACGGGCCACTGGCCGATGTCCTTGAAGTCGGTGACTCGATTCTGGCCATCAGCGGCGATGGTGAGCGCTGGATCTCCCTGGTTGGCTATGATCCCGATTTGGAGCCCCACACCCAGCCCAGTTTTCAGGCCTACAATCAATATCTTACCTTTCAGGGGGAGCTGGCTCGGATTATCGCCGGTGGAGAGGTTCATCTGCGCAGTCAGGATGGGGTCCATCAGCTTGAGCCCCGTAGCAATCGGCCCGTCGCGTCCCTGGGGCTTCAGTTCTGGTTGTTCCACCTTTTCGGACTGATGGCGCTGCTCATCAGCACCTCTGTCTGGGTGTTTCGGCGTCAGGGGTGGGCTCCCTTCTGCCTGTTCCTGTCCGGGCTGGGCTTTTTTATCGCCACAGCGGCCCATGCCGTCTGGATTACCCGGGAACTGGGTCTTCCCGCGGGGCAGTTTGATCTTCTGCTGCGGGTGAACCACCTGGGCCTGGCCATGCTGTTGGGTGGCATCATCAGTCTGTTGGCCTTTTATCCCCGGCCATTGCCGCGCATGCGGGCGCTGGCCGGAATTCTGGTCTTATTGCTCGCCTATCAGGTCAATGAGAACCTGCAGTGGTTCGACCTGCCGTGGCACACCTTCTATCTGCCCCTGCTGTTCTTCTACCTGTGCGCCGTCTTTCTGGCTGTGAACCAATGGCGGATGGCCAGCGGCAAGCCGGTGGCACGGGCGGCCATGAAGTGGATATTCCTGTCCGTGTTCATCAGCATGGGTGTGGGTATCGTGGTCTATTTCCTCCCCACCCTGATGGGGCAAAAGCCCGGCTTTTCCCAGGTCTTCCTGTCCGGATTCGCGGTCACGCTCTACGTGGGGTTCGCGCTCGGCGTGGTCCGCTACCGCCTCTTCGATCTGGACTACTGGTGGTTCATGGCCTGGCTGTGGTTCCTCGGCGGGCTGAGTGTCATCGTGCTGGATCTGGCCCTGGTGGCCTTTCTTGGCATGGGCTATGTGGAAGCCGCGGGTATCGCCGTCCTTCTGGTGGCCTGGGGATATTTGCCCCTGCGGCACTGGATCTGGCAGGTGCTCACGGGCCGCAGTCCCAACACCCTGGAGCATCATCTGCCGGCACTTGCCGAGGCCATCGTGCGCGCCCGCAGTAATGAGGCCGCCGAATTTGCCTGGCAGGAAATTCTGGCGTCCCTTTTCAATCCCCTGCGACTTGAGCGGACAGGCTGGCCGGTGCCGGACACCCGAATCGGCGCCAATGGCGCCGAACTTCTGGTGCCTGGTGTCACTGAAGACGATGGCATCTGCCTCTACCATGCTGATCGCGGTGGCCGCCTGTTCAGCTCACGTGATCGCAAGACGGTCCAGTCTCT
>NZ_SLKM01000310.1:0-6029 GCF_007134575.1 Natronospira sp. | reverse complement strand
GATGCTTTCCAGTCTTTTCGATTGGTATGAGCAAGACTATGAGCGGGAAGAAGGGTCGGTCCGTGACTGGATTCGCAAGCACGGCGATGAGCGAGTGGCGGACAAGCTTGATGGGACCAATCGTATCCGCTACATCGACTACGACTGGAACCTGAACAGCCCGGGCAATTTCCCGGAATTCGACTAAGGAACCTCCGACCAGAGGTTCCAAAAAAAACGGCGCCCCTTTTGGGGCGCCGTTTTATGACTCTCAGAGAAGAGCGGTTCAGCCCTGCTGACGCAACTTGCCGGCCAGATCGCTGAAGGCACCGATGGTGCTGCCGAGTTGGCTGAACTCCGTGGGCAGGAAGACCCGGTCGCCCTCTTTGGCGATGTCCGGCAGGGTACGCAGATACTCCAGGCCCAGCAGGTAACCGGTCACCCGTTCTGCATCCAGACCACGATCGCCGCCGGCGGCGAGAATGGTTTCAATCGCCTTGCGCTCACCTTCCGCCCGGCGGATGGCCGCTTCCCGATCACCCTCGGCCCGCAGCACGGCAGCCTCCTTGTCACCCTCGGCCTGTTTGATTTCCGCTTCACGATGACCATTGGCCTCGGTGACGGTGGCGCGGCGCTTACGCTCGGCGGTCATCTGGGCCCGCATGGCCTCTTCGATCTCAACCGGCAGATCGATATCCTGGATCTCCACACGGGTCACCTTGACCCCCCACTTCTCACCAGCCTCGTCCAGGATCTCCAGCAGACGCTGGTTGACCTCGTCCCGGTTTTCCAGAAGGTCATCCAGTTCCCGGTTACCCACCACGGAACGCAGGGTGGTGCGGGTCAGGGTTTCCACGGCGAGGACGAAGTTCTCCACGGTATAAACCACGGACTTGGGATCCACCACCTGGTAATAGATGGCGCCGTTAACCCGCACGGCCACGTTGTCTTTGGTGATCATGGGCTGCCCCGGAAAGTCCAGCACCGTCTCACGCTGATCGATACGGTTGGTGTTGCTCATGATCCGCTGGCCGCTGCGGGTATAGGCCTGGACCGTCACCTGGCGCGGCTGATCAATAAAGGGAATGATCAGATTGATGCCGGGATTCAGGACCCGATGAAAACTGCCGAGCCGCTCAATGACCATGCACTCGGACTGCTGGACGATCCGCAGACCCTGGGCCAGAAAGATGGCGATGACAACGGCCAAAAGGCCAATGACAATAATACTTGCTTCCATTGCTTACCCCTTTAAGGATTCAGTAACGACAAAACAACTCAATCAGCGCTGACTGCACGAACCATGGCGACAATTCCTCGGAAACGGGTTACCACCACTTCCATGCCGGGCTCCGGCTTCAGACCACTGGGAAACTCCGCCGGATAAAAATCACCATAGATCTCCACGCCCACACGCCCGTCGCGTTCCACCACGGTGCGTGGTTGTCCCGCCTTGCCGCCCGGCTCGTTCATGACCGACACGCCACCTTCGGGAAAATAGTGACGGAAGATCATGACGATCACGGGCACGATCACCGCGGCGGCAACACCGAAGATCAGAAGCTGCCCCGCCAGTCCCATGCCAGGCAGAAAGGCCAAGACCAAAGCGACCAGAGCGGCGGCCAGGCCCAGGCCCAGCAGAATAAACTGCCCGCCCATGAGTTCGGCCAGCGCCAAGAGCAGAGCCACGACAGCCCAAAGATGCCAAGCTTGCATAGGATTCCCCCCTTCCGAAAGCAGCATTCTACCCGATTGAAACGGTCTCCACAGCAGCCTGCTCCGAGGTTTCCCTGATCAGGGCGGCGCGCACCAACTTAAGCGTCTTGAAGTCATAGACTTCGTCCAAGGCTTCGTGCACGGGCCTTAGTCTGGACGCGGGTTCGCCCTCCTGCATGAGGGCATCACGAATGGTCTCCAGTTCCGCTGCTTCGAGTGTAATCACATCCTGCAACTCCAGGCTGCCCTCTTCCACGCAGCGGGCCAGATGATCCTGGATGGTGACCACGGCAAGTTCGCGGCGGGCAGCGATGGCATCCACACTGTGGCCTTCACGGAACAGGGTCAAGGTCTGATGGTGGCTCGCCGTACCGCCCGCCTCGGCCTCCATCAGGCCGCGAATGACATCGAGAAACTGCTGCCCGTAACGCTCCAGCTTGGCCTGGCCGACACCGGGGACACGGGCCATGTCCGACAGGCTACGGGGACGCATGCGCAGCATCTCCATGAGCGTCGCATCGTGAAAGATCACATAGGGCGGCACGCCCTCGGCCTCTGCCTGCTCCCGGCGGCAGCGGCGCAGGGCCTCCCAGCCAGCCGGTGCGGCCTCCCCCGTCGCCCGACTTCTGCTGCGACGCTGACTGGCCTTATCCTCCCTTACCCGAAGGCTTTCTTCACCCCGCAACAAAGGCCGGCAGGCTTCACTTAGAAAGAGACTGCCGTGCCCCTCCGCGTCCGCTTCCAGATAACCACGAGCCAATAGCTGGCGGGTGACGGTGAACCACTGACGGCGGGACAGTTTTTCGCCGATCCCGAACGTGCTGAGGCGGTGATGACCATTGCGCCGAATCCGCTCATCATCCTTGCCGCGCAAGACATCAATGACGTAGTGGGCGCCGAAGCGCTGCCCGGTGCGATAGACACAGGACAGCAGCATGCGAGCCTGCTCGGTGACATCACGGGTATCAGGCGGTTGCAGACAATTGTCACAGTTCCCGCACTGACCGGCATGGTCCTCACCGAAATAGGCCAACAGCGTCTGGCGGCGACAGTCGGTGGACTCGCAAAAGCCCAGCAAAGCCTCCAGGCGCCGACGTTCAGCCTGTTTCTGAGCCTCGGGGGCAGTTGACTGGGCCAGCATCTGGCGAATCTGGACCACGTCCTGAAGCCCATAGACCATCCAGGCATCGGCCGGCAGACCATCCCGACCGGCCCGGCCGGTCTCCTGATAGTAGCTCTCGATGCTCCGGGGCAGGTCCATATGGGCCACGAACCGTACATCCGGTTTGTCGATGCCCATGCCGAAGGCAACGGTGGCGACAATCACCAGGTCCTCTTCCTGGATGAAACGACGCTGGTGGTACTGGCGCTCTTCGGCCAACATGCCGGCATGATACGGCAGGGCATTGACACCCTGATCGGCCAGCCAGGCGGCCAGACTTTCGGTTTTCTTCCGACTCAGACAATAAACGATGCCGGACTGGCCGGCGTGACGCTCACGGATGAACCCCAGCAGTTGGTCACGGGCATTCTGCTTGGACCCAACACCGTAGCGAATATTGGGCCGGTCAAAGCTGCTGATCCAGGTTTCCACCCCGTCGGGAAAGAGCTGTGCCTCGATTTCGCGCCGGGTTCGGGCATCGGCGGTGGCAGTCAGGGCAATCCGGGGCACCCCCGGGAAGCGCTCCTTGAGGCAATCCAGTTGCATGTACTCAGGACGGAAATCGTGTCCCCACTGAGATACACAATGGGCCTCATCGATGGCAAAAAGAGCGATCCGCAACTGGCTGAGACGGGCCAGAAAGGCGCCCTGCAGCAGACGCTCCGGGGCAACATAGAGCAGGTCCAGTTCCCCGGCCTGCAGGGCCTGTTCGGTCGCCCGGCGCTCGTCGGGGGGCAAGGAGGAATTGAGGCAGGCCGCCTTCACGCCGCTATGACGGAGGGCTTCCACCTGATCGCGCATCAGTGCGATCAGGGGCGAGACCACCACGGCGGTGCCGGGTCGAATCAGGGCCGGAATCTGGTAGCAGAGGGATTTGCCACCGCCGGTGGGCATGAGCACCAGGGCGTTACCGCCGGAGAGGACCTGCTCAATCACCGATTGCTGATGGCCACGGAAGGCCTGATAACCGAATACCGACCGCAATACCTCGTGGGGGGATTCGCTCATACCGCTGCCTGATCTGCCCTGCTTGATGGAATGGGGCTGCATCCTACCGCAAAGCGGACGGCCTGGCGGCCCTCCGCCTGTCGGATTTTATCGACAGTGAGGATCAGAGAAAGGCGATTCTAAACCAATTACCCACTAAGTTACGGCAACCCCTCCCAAAAAGCGCCTTTCATTCCTTTCCTCCTTGATCCCCCATGGTATCCGTATTTGAATCACTCTAGGAGCAAGGATTCCAGGCATCCCTGGCCCGGCCCCAAGGTCGGCAGCAGGAGGACTCGCCATTGAATCAGGGACGGTGAACAAGGTCGTGGATCTGCACGGCAAAGCCTATGACGCTGCTGAAACGGCGGCGGTGGAACTGCTGTGCACGATTATTCGCCAGCAATCGGGTTGCCAATGGCTCAGCCTGCGCCTTCAGCGCCCGGGTGCCGCGCCCCTGCGGATCGAAGAAGGCCGCCCACCCGGCACGGCCTGCCTGGGCACTGATTCCGAACAGGCAAGCGGCAATTGCTTTGAGCGCCGTTTTCAACTGGCCCAGGGCCTTGGACGCCTGCGACTGCTACACAGCAGCACCCCGGAGGAATGGAGCCCGGAAGCGGAAACCCTGATCCGGGGCCTGACAAGGCTGCTCGACCGCGAACTCGAGCTCAGCACCCGACTGGGCCTGTCGCTCAACAAGGAGTCGCTGCTGGAGGCGGTCCTGAACTCGGCCGAGACCGGCCTGCTGGTACTGGACTACTCGGGCCGGATACTTCGGAGCAATCGCAAACTGGCGGAAATGACCGGTTACTCTGTCGATGAGCTGAGCGGCCAGGGCATCGAGCTTCTACTTCCCCAGGAGACACCCGGCCCGGTCCAACGCCAGTTGCGTGCCTATCTCGATGGCGCGATCAATCGCAAGCACCTCCCCTCCGAGCAGGTCGTACGGACAACCCAGGGCAGGCTCCTTCCGGTCTGGGTGACATATGCTCGCGTCGAGCTGGCTGGCAGCGGCCCCTGCCTGGTCACCACGATTCAGGATCTGGCACCGCTACGAGCCGCCGAACGGGCTGTGCAGGAAAGCGAGGCCCGATTCCGGGCCTTCTTCGAAAACAGCATGGACGCGGCCCTGATTACCGAGCCGGGCGGCAGCATCCTCCATGCCAATCCCGCGGCGGAAACGCTCTTCGGTTACAGCGAAGCGGAGCTCTGCGCTGGCGGCCGGAGCCTCGTATTCATCGAGGATGACGAGAATTTTCTGAAAGCCCTGGACGCTCGTCGAGAGCGTGGATTCTGGCGCGGAGAGCTGCCGCTGAGACGCCGCAACGGCGAGTCCTTCCCCGGTGATGTGGTCTGTACTCGTTATCTGGATTCGTCGGGCCGTGAGCGCACAAGCCTTGTACTACGGGACATCACTGAGAAAAAACGGGCCCAGGACGCACTCCAGGCCATTGCCACCGGAACAGCCTCCGGCAGTGGCGAGGAATTCTTTCGCCTGATCGCCCGTCAGCTGGCAACCGCCCTGGGGGCCCGCTACGCCCTGGTCGGCGAGCTCTTCGAGGGCACCCGCCCCCAGCTCAAGTCTCTGGCCTTCTGGGACGGTCGGGAATTCAGGTCCACCATCACCTACGAACTGAGTCACTCCCCCCTGGCAATGAATACCGGCAGGGAGACCGTTCATATTGGCCGAGAAGTGGCACGGCATTACCCCGAAGATGCGCTGCTGCAAACACTGTCCGCAGAAAGCTATACCGCGCTGCCGCTATGCGATCCTGACGACAATGTGCTCGGTTTCCTGGTGGTGATTGATGACCGCCCCATGGCGGAAGAACAATCCGGTGAGATTCGCAACATCCTGAGCATTTTTGCTGCCAGGGTGGAGACCGAACTGGAACGAATTCGGGCGCAGGAAGCGCTCAGTTATGAAGCCAGCCATGATCACCTGACCAACCTGCTCAACCGGCGCGCATTCGACCGACGCCTGCGGGCGCTGACCCGAGCCGAGCAGGCCGGCACGGAACATGCCCTGCTCTACATTGACCTGGACCGTTTCAAGATTGTGAACGACAGCTGCGGCCATGTGGCCGGGGACGACATGCTGCGGCAGGTGGCGGGTGTCATGAGCCAATGCGTCCGTGGCAGCGATTATCTGGCCCGGCTTGGGGGAGACGAGTTCGGCGTCTTG
>NZ_SLKM01000209.1:0-6053 GCF_007134575.1 Natronospira sp. | reverse complement strand
TATTCCCAGAAGGCGGGACAATAACAGCGAGGAACGCCGCCCTATTCCCCTTCACCCGGAGGTTGAGTTCATGAAATTTCGAGACCCCCTAAGCCGCGCCCTGACCGGGGCGACCTGGATTTTTGCCCTGCTCCTGATGTTGGCTCCCCTGAGTCTGCTTGCCGAAGACAGCGATCTGTCCGAGGCCGCCCCCAGTTTCTGGAAGGTGGAAGGTGAACAAAACACCGTCTGGCTGTTCGGCTCTGTACATGTACTGACGGAGGAGCACTATCCCCTGGCCGATGCGGTGGAAGAGGCATTTGAACAGTCACCTTACCTGGTGGTGGAAACCGACATCGTCAATATCGACCCACAGGTTCAGCAGCAGCTGATGGTCAATGCCGGCCTTCTCCCGGAAGGCACCACCCTGGAGGATGTGCTGGGCGAGGAGCGCTATAAGCGTGCGACCGAGCTGGCCGGTGCCAATGGTTATGATCTGTCGCAGATGAACATGCTCCGACCCTGGCTGTTGGCCCTGGTGCTGACAGTGACCGAATTCGAACGCATGGGCTACACCGCCGATCACGGCGTCGAAACCTATTTCCTGAATCGGGCGGCCGACAAGCACAAATCCATCGTCGAGCTGGAAACCCTGCAATTTCAAATCAGCCTCTTCGACGAGCTGGACGAGGAAACCCAGATTGATTTCCTCATGCAGACGCTGGAAGAGATTGATGGCATGGAGGAGCAGATCGAGGCACTGATCAGTGCCTGGGAGTCCGGCAGCCTGGGAGAGCTGGAAGATGCACTGCTGGAAGACTTCCAGGACTATCCCGAGGTCTACGAGCGCATCGTCACCGATCGCAATCACAACTGGATGGACGATATCACCCGCTTCCTGGACGAGGGCGAGCAGGACTATTTCGTGGTGGTCGGCGCCCTGCACATGGTGGGTGAAGAGGGCCTGGTTAACCTGCTTCGCCAGGCCGGCTATCAAATCGAGTCCAAGTCGGTGACTGCCGAGTAAAGCGTCTGCTGGTCACGGCCCCCCTGATCAGGGATTCATAAAAAGAGCCGGGAACCGCTTCGGTTCCCGGCAATTCGACGCTCACAGCGCCTCCTCAGGGAGAGGTCAGGAAGTAACTACGCGCTTCCTCAACGCAGGCCACCGGGCCAATACTGGCGGCCTGCAATGGATCTGACGCACCGCGTCGCTGTCCGTTACAAATTGCTAAAAGCAGGGAATACTTCGTGGAGCGGGAAAGGCCGAACCGTCTATCGATAAAGCCTGTCGGCAGGCAGAGGGGCGGCAGAGAGCTCGATCTGAAGACCTGAATAACCGTCATGCCGGGTTGCATCAGATACTCCGATGCAACCCTTCAGGACAGATCAGATCTCGATCATTTCAAAGTCTTCCTTGCCCGCGCCGCAATCGGGGCAGACCCAGTTCATGGGTACATCTTCCCACTTGGTGCCCGGCTCAATACCGGACTCCGGGTCCCCTTTTTCTTCTTCATAGACATATCCGCAAATGACGCACATATAGGCTTTCATGGGGAATCTGCACTCCTGACTGGGCTCGTGAACAGGCGGCAATTCTCACATGGAGCGGCGCCCCATCCAAGCCCCGGGACTTCGCCGTTCGGTACCGACTGACTTATAATGGCGGCATGACAACGACCACGACACCCCCTGTTGTATTGATCATTGCCGGCAATGACCCCTCCGGTGGCGCCGGGGTGTGCGCCGATACCCAGGCCATTAGCGCTCTGGGCTGCCATCCGGCACCGGTTATCACCGCCCTGACCGTACAGGACACGCTCAACGCCTACCGGGTGGAAGTCAGCGACCCCCAGCTGGTGATGGAGCAGGCCGCCACCGTACTGGATGATCTGCCGATAGCGGCGGTCAAGCTGGGCCTGCTCGGCAATGCCGAGATCGGCCGAGCGGTGGCCGAAGTTCTGGAGAGCCATCCGGAACTGCCCGTGGTCCTTGATCCGGTGCTGGTCGCCGCCGGTGGCGCTCGGCTGGCCGAAGAGAATCTTATTCAGGTTCTGAAAGAACAATTGATTCCCATCAGCACCGTCGTCACACCCAACGCGAGCGAAGCCCGCGCACTGGCACCCGAGGCGGATACCCCACAGGCTCGGGCCGACACACTGCTAGAACTGGGCGCACCCTGGGTACTGCACAAGGGTGCCGACGAAGACACCCCGGCAGTGGACAATATCCTGTTCGGCGCTGAAGGTCGGCGCGAGGATTTCCGCTGGGATCGCCTTCCCGGCCAGTACCATGGCTCCGGCTGTACCCTGGCCTCGGCCATCGCCGCGAGATTGGCGTCGGGCCAGGATGCAGTTGAAGCCGTACGCCAGGCCCAGGACTGGACCTGGCGCGCCCTGCATTCGGGCTGGCGGCTCGGGAAGGGCCAACACATCCCCAATCGCCTGCCCGGGCGCTGAACAGCCCATGTCGATACCTGTCTCGGGCATCTATGTGCTGACCGATCACGACGGCCTGGACGATGGGCGCCTGCTCAGTGATGTGGAAGCTGCCCTGCAAGGCGGGGTGGCCATGATCCAGTACCGGGACAAGAGCCATGATCACAGCGCCCGGCACCGGCGAGCACTCGCACTGCGGGCACAATGCAGGGACTATGGCACCCCCCTGATCATCAATGACGATGTCGAGCTCTGTGCAGCCGTGGATGCCGACGGTGTTCACCTGGGCCGGGATGACGGCCAATTGGAGTCAGCGCGCCAGCAGCTGGGGCCAGACAAGCTGATTGGGGTCTCCTGCTACAACGAGCTGAACCGGGCCAGGGCCGCTGCCCAGGCCGGTGCCGATTACCTGGCCTTCGGCAGTATATTTCCCTCCGACACCAAGCCGAACGCTGTTCATGCTCCCCTGGCGCTGTTGCAGCTTGCCAGTGCCCAGTTTCCTGCTCCCGTCTGCGCCATCGGCGGTATCGGACCGGCCAATGTGGATCGTGTCGCGGCCGCGGGCGCCGACCTGGTGGCTGTCATTGGCAGCGTCTGGTCGGGGGACCCGAGGGAGAATGTCGCCCGATTGAAGCAGGCCTTTGAACAGGGGCGGCAGCGGCAACCGTCATGACCCCGACCTGGAGCTGTAGGAAGCCGGGGCAACTGTTAGGATAAGCGGCCTGAGAATCCCGCAAGAGCCACCCATCTGACAAAGACAAGAATCTGCCATGACCCAGTCTCTATTGGAAAAAGCCAGTCAATACATCGTCGGCGGCGTCAACTCACCGGTACGAGCCTTCACCGGCGTTGGCGGCGAGCCCCTGTTCGTGGAAAGTGCCCAGGGCAGTCGCATCCATGCCAGTGATGGCCGAGCCTACATTGACTATGTGGGTTCCTGGGGCCCGATGATTGGCGGTCATTCCCGGCCCGAGGTGATCGAGGCCGTGCAACGCGCAGCCACCCGCGGCTTGTCTTTCGGCGCTCCCACCGAGGTGGAGACGGAGATGGCCAAGCGCATCTGCGAAATCGTCCCCTCCATCGAGCGGGTCCGCATGGTCAACTCCGGCACCGAGGCGACCATGACTGCCATCCGTCTGGCCCGTGGCTACACCGGCCGTGACCGGGTGGTGAAATTCGAAGGGCACTATCACGGCCATTCAGACTCCCTGCTGGTCAAGGCCGGCTCGGGCGCCCTGACCCAGGGCGTGCCGAACAGCCCCGGGGTTCCCGCTGGCCTGGCCGAGCTGACCATGACCCTGCCCTTCAACGACCTGGATTCGGTCCGCGCCGCCTTCCGCGAGAAGGGCGATGAAATCGCCTGCATTATTGTCGAACCGGTTGCCGGCAACATGAACTGCGTGCCCCCAATCGCCGGTTTCCTGGAGGGACTCAAGGAAATCTGCGCCGAACACGGCGCCATACTCATCTTCGACGAAGTCATGACCGGCTTCCGACTGGCGCCCGGCGGGGCCCAGCAATGGGCCGGCGTGACGCCGGATGTCACTACCCTTGGCAAGGTCGTGGGCGGTGGCATGCCGGTAGGCGCCGTGGGCGGCCGTCGGGAAATCATGGAGCATCTCTCGCCGCTGGGACCTGTCTATCAGGCCGGCACCCTGTCCGGAAACCCCCTTGGCATGGCCGCCGGCCTGGCAATGATGGACATCATCAGCGAACCCGGTTTTCACCAGGGCCTGGAAGACAGCACCCGCCGGCTTTGCAGTGGCCTCAAATTAGCCGCCGACGATGCCGGCATTCCGCTCAGCATCAACCAGGTCCCCGGCATGTTTGGTCTGTTCTTCACTAAAGAAGAACCGGTGGAGCGCTTCAGTCAGGTCCAGGCCTGCGATATTGACCGCTTCAAGCGCTTCTTCCATGGCATGCTGGAACAGGGCATCTACCTGGCACCGTCCGCCTTTGAGGCGGGTTTTCTGTCCTCCGCCCACAGTGACGAGGACATCGACAGCACCGTGGATGCGGCCCGCCAGGTCTTCACCCGCCTCGCCTGATCTCCAGGGCACTGTCCGTTCCCTAGCACCGGGGACGGACAGTGCCATGCCCCCACCTCAGCGGAACCTTCCCGGGCCATCGCCGTCAGCTGTAGGAAACCGATCGTCCATACGCGGCGCCTGGAATGCCGTTCACTTTCACGGATTCCAGGACTATGCTCCGACTAGTCCCTGATCTGAGGAGGTCAGCAATGCGAACTTTTTTCTTGGCCATAATCGCCCTGATATTGATGGCGCTTGGCGGGCCCGGTTCTGCCGCTGAACACCGGGATATCGTCATAGACCAGGTGCACATCATTCCCATGGATGAAGAGCGGGTGCTACGAGACCGCGCGGTGCGCATCTCGGACGGTCAGATCATCGAGATTCGATCCGCGGGACACTGGCAAGCCGACGACGGGATCCAGCTTATTGATGGCCGGAACGGCTATCTGATGCCCGGCCTGGCCGAAATGCACGCCCATGTACCGGGCGAGCAAGCCCCCATGCAACTGCGTGAAGACATCCTTTTTCTTTATCTGAGCAATGGGGTCACCCTGGCTCGCGGCATGCTGGGTGAACCCTGGCACCTGGAGCTCCGTGAAGGCCTGGAGGAAGGCCAGTTTCTGGGGCCCCGGCTGATCACCTCGGGCCCATCCCTGAATGGCAATAGCGTGGATAGCCCCGAAGCGGGCCGCGAGATGGTCCGCGATCAGGTGGAAGCCGGTTACGATTTTCTCAAGATTCACCCCGGTTTGGGCCGGGCGGAATTCGACGCCATCGCCGAGGAAGCGAATGAACTCGGCATGGCCTTCGCCGGGCATGTACCCGAGGATGTGGGTATTTACCGGGCCCTGGAAGCGGGCTATGCCAGTATCGACCATCTGGACCGCTACCCGCGGGCACTGGTGGATGATGAAGTTCTGGAGCGGATCGACCCCGGCTTTTTCGATTATCGCCTGGCGCCCCACGCCAAGGCCGAACGGCTGGCGGAGATCGCCGAACAAACCCGCGATGCCGGGGTCTGGAATGTGCCTACGGAAACCCTGATGCACAATCTGCTGCTGATGGATCCGGAGGAGGCTCCCCGACAACGCCCGGAAATGCGCTATCTGCCGGCTGAAATGGTGGAATCCTGGCAGGACTGGGCACGGCGCACCCAGTCCGATGAAGACTATGACCGGGACGCGGCGGAGGCCTTCGTGGCGCTGCGCAAGGACCTGATCAAGGCCTTGCATGCGACCGGTGCGGAGCTGCTGCTGGGCTCCGATGCCCCCCAGGTATTCAACGTACCGGGCTTTTCCATCCATCACGAGATGGCCATCATGGAAGCCGCCGGCCTCAGCCCCTTTGAAGTCCTGCAAACCGGAACCGTTAACCCGGCCCGCTATTTCGACATGGGCGATCACTTCGGACAGGTGGCGGAAGGCATGAATGCCGATCTGGTGCTGCTGCGCGCCAACCCCCTCAAGGACCTGAGCAACCTCCGCGATCCCCGCGGCGTGATGATTCGGGGACAATGGATTGATGCCGAGCAAATCGGCGCGACCCTGCGGGAAATCGAGGACCGCTACGCCCGCGATTGAACGACCCCGTTCTTGCTTTGGAG
>NZ_SLKM01000237.1:0-6068 GCF_007134575.1 Natronospira sp. | reverse complement strand
GGCTTCCCCGGAGGGATGCTGAAAAGCCCAACCCGCCCCTCCATGGTCAAGGAGAACGCGGGTCAGGCTTGTTATTCAAGCATATCCAATTACTTAGCCCACATCTCATCGTGCTTAACGAAGAAGCGCTTCCTCGTCTCATTGCTCAAGAATGGGATGTAAGCACTCTCACTCTTGTCATGTCTATATTGAATCTCCCAACCCCCGTCCTTCTGGCAGGCAGTGTCCGGAGCAAGCAATGCATACCTAAACTTCGCCGCATGGCCAGGGAGGTCATGAACAACAGAAAAGTCATGCCAGCTGAGATTCCAGTCGAGGCCAAGACTAATATGGCATCGCTTCTGTTTGAATATGCAGTTATCAGGGTTTCTGCCATTGGTCTTGAGCACTCTAGGCAATGTCCCGGCTTTGACGAATGCACTACCAAACTCCCTGGACCATCCCTGCGGTGGTTCTTTGCTTCCACCCCAGAACCGTGAATCATTGGTCAGTGCGATCGACACCCCGTACACGGGCTTAGCATTCTCCGCCTCCAACCCGGCTTCGTGCCGCAATAGCAGCTCGACTTTAAGAGCATCTTTCACAACATCGTATGGAAAAGCCGGCGCATCGTTTGGTGGCTCGAAAACCTCTTTGTCTTTATTGCGGGCTAAAGTGACATACTTCAATTCAATGGCAACTGCATCACCATCCTTGTCCTTGCCCACAATATCTACATCTATCCGCTGACGGTTGGTGAGTGCATCTGTCCGAAGGGGCTGTTCCCTCCACCACTGCCAACCACCTCCTTGTGTGAGATCCTCAAGGCCTTCCACAAGAGCTTTTTGAAAGGCGTCCTCTAGCTCACCCGGACTACGCCGGCCACCCTTGGAAGTATGCTCAAAATAACCTGAATCTGGCCGCGCTTTTTTCATCGCCTCATGAATCAATTGTTGCACACCATCAAAATCCGTTACTTTCAGGTTCGCATACCCCATCAGCCACCTCCGAAACAATATTTTGTGAATTGAAGCTCCTCGAATGAAGTCAAGCATGGCTTTGACCAAAACTCAACCAACCGCCGCAAGAAACCCAATGCCGCTCTCGCGTCCCGTCTCCGGCTTGTGCGCGCACTCCTTTTCCAGGTGATCGAGGAGTGCCTCGTCATCCAGTTCCCGGCCGAAGAGGTGGTTCTGCCGGGTGGCGATGGCGAAATCACCGGGGGCCAGGGTGTGTAGCCGCTTCAGGCGCTTGACGACCGCTCTGGGCAGCGGGCCTCGCCGGCCCAGGGTGCGGCGGAACAGGCTCTGGGCCTGATCAGGCCGCAGCCAGTCAAAGCCCACCTTGAGATCAAAGCGCCGCAGGCTGGCCGAGTCCAGGGCCTCCAGGAAGTTGGTGGTGGCCACGAACCATCCCTGGAAGGCCTCCATCTGGGTGAGGAACTCGTTGATCTGGCTGACTTCCCAGCCGGCCCGCGCGTTGATCCGGCTCCTGAGAAAGCTGTCCGCCTCGTCAAGTACGAGTACGGCCTTGCGCTTGTGGGCCTCCGCGAACATGTCCGCCAGGTTCTTTTCCGTCTCGCCCACGTACTTGTCCAGCAGATCCGATGCGCGACGCACCATGACCGGACGCCCCAGGCGTCCTGCCAAATAACGTCCAAGGGCGGACTTGCCCGTGCCCGGCGGCCCATGAAACAGCAGGCGTCCGCCCTTCCCTTTCTGCAGCAGGGTCACAAGCTGTTCAGGTGACGGGTCCGTGTTCAGGAAACGCGGCTCGAACTGATCACGCTGTGCCACCGCCGATGTCTTTTTCGTCGCGCCATGGAAGCGGCGGCCGAGGGCCTCCATCTGCCCGGTCAGCACCCGCTCGGCCACCTTGCGTGCCCGCTCCGGGTCATTGGGTGCCACGGCTCGGGCGACCTGGGCGGCACGCTCGGTGACGGCCGGGGACAGACCACGACGCGCAGCCAGCTCCTTCAGCCACTCCTCACCGACCGCCAGATCATCGAAATGGGCCTTGAGGATGCGTGCCTTCTGCTTGCGATCGGGCTCGGCCAACTCCAGAACCACATCGAATCGTCGGATGTAGGCCGGGTCCAGCTGGCGGATGCGGTTGCTCAGCCAGATGGTGGGAACGGCGTTTGTTTCCAGCAGCCGGTTCACCCAGGCCTTGCCGGGACCCTGGCGCGAACTGAACAAGTCCATGGGGCTGGAGCCGGGAAAGACATCCTCGATTTCATCGAACACCACCAGTGCCTGCTCATCACCAGCCAAAATGGCCTGGGCCAGCTGGAAGCTGGCGAAGCGCTGCTCTGGCTTGAGCGCGGTGCCATCACCCTGTTCGAAAGCCACCTCGAAGACTTCACACTCCAGGATCTGGCCAAGCAGTCGCGCCAGCTCCGTCTTGCCGACACCCGGCGGGCCATGAATGAGCACATTGACGCCAGGGCGCCCACCGCTGGAGGCAAGGTAGTCGCGCAGCAGGGTGACATCGTGCTCTACATGGCGGAAATCCTCCAGGGCCAGCCGCGGACGGGCGGCGCGGATGATCTGCTCGGAGAACAGGTCAATCGGCTCACGGCCCTCCACGCAGAGATTCGGCCCAATGCCCGGCATGGGGGCCAGGAGCATCTGCCTGGCGTGACGGCGATGAATCGCATCAATCAGGCCGCTGCGCTGCAGGCGGTTGCCAGGCGCCAGTGCATTGGCGACGGCTCGGCGATCAATGCCCGTGCAGATGGAAAGGAGATCGGGCATGCCATTGATTCGCCCTGCCTTCATGGCGTCGTCCAGGGCGTCCTCAAACCATTCATAGACCTGCCCGAAGACGGCGAACCCCAGGATGACCTCTTCTACCTCTGACAGCTTCAGATGCCGTGCCAGGCGATCAATATTGACCATCAGCGTGTCCGCCTCCGGGCAGCCTTCTTCCTCAAAGGCCTTCAGGCGCTCCTGGGCAACTTCCAGACTGCCCTGAACGTGCAGCTCCTGCTCGCGAGGGAAACGGAGTACCTGACAGGCTTCTGCACCCAGACGGGTGGACATGAAGTTGCCGTCCGGCCACGGCAATGTCTGCACCAGCAGCCTCAGGGTCCAGATGGCCGCCGTGTATTCTGAAGCCGAATGGGGCTGAGCCATTCGCGCCTCCAACTCACCGTAAGCGGATCTCAGCATCGCTTGATCTCCTCTGCGCCATTACCTGGACAGTATGTCAGCCACATGCGACAGGACATGTCGTGTTAAGGGTGTTCAATGAGCGCTTCAACGTATGGAGGTACCGTCATGGCCATGGCAACCAGTACGCTGGAGTCACTGTTGGCTGATGTAATGGGTGAGGCAGAGCGCATGGAGCGTCTGCGGTATCGCCGCAATACAGGGCCGGCACCCCGCCGCTGGAGCGGCCAGATGCGGATTGTGCTGTCCATGGCGCGCCAGGATGGCAATGCGCTGGACTTCCTCCATGCCCTGCACAACATGCTGAGAAGCGGACACTACAGCGCGGACGACATCTGGCAGTTTCGCTGCCTGATGCATGAACGCCCCAATGGGCCATGTCTGCCCCGTGACGAAATCTGCCAGGCCATGGAGAACAGCAAGGATCGCTGGGACTGGAGTTCTGAGGTTCCCAATGAAGGGCTCACGGCTCTCACGGATCTGCGACTTTACCGTGCGCTCAAGAACGAGACCCTGGAGACACTTTTCTTTGAGGCCCTGCTCTGCGACCAGATGACGCCAGGCCAGGTGGCACTGTTGGCGGCCGCCTTTCGTGAGGTGCCGGACGATCCTTGGCTCAGAAGCCTGCTGCACGAGAAGCTGGCCACCCTTCACTTCAGCTTCGATGCACAGCACCCGGACGGTGTGGAGCGATTTCAGGACTCGCTCAGGGCCAGCTTCCATGAAAGCGTGACTCACCAGCCTCTGATGAGCCTGGCAAACAGCGTACTTGAAGCTGGCGATACCGGACTGGTCGTGCAGCTGATCCGCGGGTTGCGGAACAACCCGGCAACGGTTCCTTCGGTAGACTGCCTTGCCAGGCTTCTGGCGGCGGGGCACAAGGAAGCCAGGGCTGCGCTGATCTCCATTGGTATTCATTCCCAGGGTAAAGTCCCTGCAGATGTGACGGGGCGTGCATTGTCGCTGGGCCTGAGCTCCTAATCCGCCGGGACGTTGGCACTGCCCTTTGCAGCGTGCTTCTTGAGCCATTCCATCTGGGACTGGGTCTCGACGGCACCACGCCGTGCGCTGCGTACCCGATCCACCGCGTCGTGAGCACTGTCGCCGGCCTCAATCAGCAGAGTGGAAGCAATCGTACCGGCCCGGCCCAGGCCGCCCATGCAGTGGACGAGAATCCGTCCGTCGTTTTTGAGGGCGCGGTGTTCTTCGAGGACCAGGCCGGGGCCTCGGCGGAGACGGTCTACAGCTGGCTGCTGGAAAAGGGCGTACCGGTCGGGCTCTCGCCCCTGGATGATCATGTCTGTCCGAGGGGTGATGCCGGGGGAGATGATGGCAACGGCCGCGAGGACAAGCCGGTGGACCCGGACTACCGGCCGGACCGGGACCCGGCCATCGAGACCGACTGGGAAGGCTATCTGATCGAGACCGCCCAGCAGATGCCGGGCGACATTCCCTCGGGCCTGGCGCGGCGGGTAGGCGAGCTGGGCCGCAGCCGCGTGCCCTGGCAGACCGTGCTGCGCCGTTTCGTGACCCGCAGCTTCGACCGCCAGTTCAGATGGGTGCCGCCCAACCGCCGCCTGCTCAGTCAGGGCCTCTACCTCCCCGGCCAGCGCGGCGAGCGCCTCGACATCGCCGTGGCCGTGGACACCAGCGGCAGCACCGCCGATCTCATGCCGGCCTTCCTCGCCGAACTCAAGGCCATCCTCCACGGCTTCGGCCGCTACCGCATCCGCCTGCTCGCCTGCGACGCCGCCATCCACAGCGACGAAGTCATCGAAGACGGCGAGGCTCTGCCGATCCTGGACCAGCTCCCGGGCGGCGGCGGCACCGACTTCCGCCCCGTCTTCGAGCGCCTCTCAGAAGAGCCCCCCATGGCCCTGGTATTCCTCACCGACGGCTACGGCCCGGCCCCCAATGAACGCCCCGGCTGGCCGACGCTGTGGGTGACGGATTCAAATGGGGTGCAACCGGCGAACTGGGGGGAGTGGGTGAAAATCCAGTGAACAGTGAGCAGGCGGAGGGTAGCCCGTCTTTCTGTAGGAGGGGCATTCCTGCCCCGATGGGGCTTCGGGCTGGCCTATCGCGACAGGAATGTCGCGCCACCGTAAGAATGCTGGAGAAGGCCTGCTTGAGTGGGTAATACCCCCGAAAAACAGTGGCATTCAGAAGTAGAATTTTCTCATAATATGGCAGGAGGAGATTCTGCATGAAGAAATCACGGTACAGCGACAGCCAGATTCTGAGCATTCTCAAGCAGGCCGAGGCCGGTACGCCGGTCCCCGAGCTCTGCCGAGAGCACGGCATGAGCAGTGCAAGCTTCTACAAATGGCGGGCCAAATTCGGTGGCATGGACGCCTCGATGATGAGCCGCCTGAAGGAGCTGGAGGCGGAAAATCGCCGCCTTAAGAAGATGTACGCCGAAGAACGATTGATGTCGGAGATCCGGAAGGAAGCTCTGGAGGGAAAGTACTGAGGCCATCTCGACGTCGAGAGATGGCCCAAAAAATCGTGGCAGAGCGTGAGGTTAGTATCCGGTTTGCCTGCCAAACCTTCGGGATCAGCGAGACCTGCTACCGCTATCAGCCGATCCTGTCGGACGAGAATGCCGAGATTGCGGATTGGCTGATCAGGCTGACGACGACCTACCGGAACTGGGGGTTCATGCTCTGCTTTCTCTACTTGAGAAACATCAAGCGCTTCAAATGGAACCACAAGCGGGTCTATCGGATTTATCGGGAGTTGGAGCTCAACCTGCGAATCAAGCCGAAAAAGCGGCTGGTTCGGGAAAAGCCGGAACCGCTGACCGTGCCGGAAGCCATCAACCAGGTCTGGTCGATGGATTTCATGCACGATCAGCTCGCCGATGGCCGTAGTTTTCGGCTTTTTAACATTCTAGACGACTTCAACCGGGAGGGG
>NZ_SLKM01000154.1:0-20536 GCF_007134575.1 Natronospira sp. | reverse complement strand
TTGCCCTTGGCCAGGCCGATTTCCAGCTTGGCGCGGCCACGCTTCCAGTACATGGCCAGGGGGATGAGGGTGTAGCCCTTCTGTTCGGTCAGGCCGACCAGTTTGCGCAGTTCGTGGTCGTGGAGGAGAAGTTTTCGGGTTCGGCGTGGGTCCGGGTCCACGTGGGTGGAGGTTCCCGGGGCCGGGGTGAAGTTGGCTCCCAGCAGCCAGGCCTCGCCATTGCGGATTACGCAATAGGCTTCCTGCAGGCTGCCACGGCCCGCCCGCAGGCTCTTGACCTCCCAGCCTTCGAGAACCATGCCGGCTTCGTAGTTTTCCTCGATCTTGAATTCATGACGGGCCTTGCGATTGAGGGCGATGGTGTTGCCGCTTGCCTTGTTTTTCTTTTTTGCTGCCATGCCGGTTCCGAACGGGTTCAGGGTGGTTCTTGCGGTTCAAATCAGGATCGGGTGCCGGGCGTGTTGCCGCCCAGGCGGGCGGGCTCTGCCCTGCCGTTACAGTATACGGACATGGGGCGCCTGCGTCAGTGCGCTTGTGAAAGCAGGCGTTTTCCACCAGAATTCATCTTTTTGTCCGCACCGGAAGGGAAGTGGGGCTGATCCGGAGGGTCGGTCTGGCGCCTGTTGTGTCCTCTCCCGGTCCCCAGATTCTGATTGCAGGAGTAGTCTGTCATGGCCAAACGCACCTCGGTCCACGGTCTCTGGTCCACGCGCCTGGCCTTCATCCTCGCCGCCGCAGGCTCCGCTGTGGGTCTGGGCAATATCTGGCGTTTTCCCTACATCGTGGGCGAGAACGGTGGCGGCGCCTTCGTACTGGTTTACCTGGCCTGCGTGCTTGCCATTGGTCTGCCCATCATGATGTCGGAAATCATGCTGGGTCGGCGTGGTCGTCGCAGCCCGATCAATACCATGCGCCTGCTCTCGGAGGAGGAGTCCGGCAGCAAGTATTGGCAGTTGGTGGGCTGGATGGGCGTCCTGGCGGGCTTCCTGATTCTGTCCTTCTACAGCGTGATTGCCGGGGCGTCTCTCCATTACACCAGTCTTGCCGCCCAGGCCTCTTTCAGTGGCATTGACGGCGACGGTACCGCCGCGCTGTGGGACAGCTTTACCGGCAGCTGGCCGTGGATGCTGTTCTGGCACACCGTCTTCCTTGGGCTGACCATCTTTGTGGTGGGGCGGGGCGTGCAGCGGGGTCTGGAGCGCCTGGTTCGCTTCCTGATGCCGGTACTGCTGGTGCTGTTGCTGGGCATGGTGGGCTACGGCATGACCCAGGCTGCCTTTGGCGAGGCCTTCGCCTATCTGTTCAGGCCGGATTTTGCTCAACTGTCGGCCAACAGTGTGCTGATTGCCATTGGCCAGGCCTTCTTTACCCTGAGTCTGGGGATGGGGGCGATCATGGCCTATGGCGCCTACCTTCCCGAGAAGGTCTCCGTGGGCCGGACCGCCGGTGGCGTGGTCGCGGCTGACACGGTGGTTGCCCTGCTCGCGGGGCTGGCGATCTTCCCGGTGGTGTTTGCCTGGGGGATTGATCCCGCCGAAGGTGCCGGTCTGGTCTTCCATTCCCTGCCCATTGCCTTCGGTGAAATGCCGGGTGGTTACCTGTTTGGCACGCTGTTCTTCCTGCTTCTGGTGGTGGCGGCCTGGACATCCTCCATCAGTCTGATGGAGCCGGCCGTGGCCTGGGTGGTGGAGAACCGCGGAATCAGCCGTGCCGCGGCGGCCCTGGCCGTGGGTGGCATCATCTGGGTGCTGGGTATCGGCACGGTGTTGAGTTTCAACCTGTGGTCCGAGATTACCTTCCTGGCCGGTACCGTCTTCGACAACGTCGAGACGCTGGCGGATAACATCCTGCTGCCCCTTGGCGGCATGCTGATCGCCATCTTCGCCGGTTGGGTCATGTCCCGGGCCTCCAGCGCCGAAGAGCTCAATATGGGTGTGGGCACCGCCTATAAGTTGTGGCTGTTCTTCATCCGCTTTGTGGCGCCGCTGGCGGTGATCATCGCCTTCCTGCATGCCCTGGGCGTGTTTGATCGCTTCCTGGGTGAAGAGGAAGTGGAGGTGGCCATGATGCTTCTCGCCGGCCGGGAGGCCTGATTCAGGCATGCGCAAGGTACAGCGGGAAGCTCTGGTGCCTTTCTCGGCGCAGGCCATGTTCGAGCTGGTGAATGATATTGAGTCCTATCCGCAGTTCCTGCCCTGGTGCCGGGATGCGAAGGTTCTCAGCCGGGAGGAGCATGAGCTGACCGCCAGCCTGACCCTGGCGAAGGGCGGCATTCATCGCTCCTTTACCACCCGCAACAGCATGGAGCCGGGGCAGCTCATTGATATTCGCCTGGTGGACGGTCCCTTTCGGCATCTGGAAGGCGAGTGGCGCTTTGAAGCCCTGCGCGAGGATGCCAGCAAGGTGAAGCTGGACATGAGTTTCGAGGTCTCCAGCGGGGTGCTGTCGGCCGTGCTGGGACCGGTCTTTCATCAGATTGCCAATTCCCTCGTGGATGCCTTCGTCAGGCGGGCCCATCAGGTTCATGGCCGGGGCTGACGCCAGCAAGCAGGGCATTCGGGTGGAGGTGGCCTACGCCCGGCCGGATCGTCAGCAGGTGATCACGGTCATCGTGGCGGCCGGGACCACTGCGCGTCAGGCGGTGGAGCAGTCCGGCATCCTGGATCAGTTTCCTGAGATATCCCTGGGCGGTGAGAACCGTCTGGGGATTTTCGGCCGCCTGGTGGGCGAGGAGCAGGTTTTGCGGGAAGGGGATCGGGTGGAGATTTATCGCCCACTGAAAGCGGATCCGAAGGAGGTCCGGCGCCGCCGCGCCCGCGAGGGCCGGACCATGCGCAAGGGTGATTAAGGGAACCTCTGATGAACCCTTGCGCGTGCACAGTTGACGCTGAGAACGCCTGCTTCTGCGTTGCATTGCTTGCCCGTAGCGCTGCTACTGTGCTGCGCAACGCGCCTTGAATCAGACGCTCTCAGCGTCAACTGTGGACGCGCAAGGGCTGATCAGAGGTTCCTGGCGGAGCTTCCCTGCTCTCTGGAAGGGGGGTCAGCTATCTTCGGTCCGTTCCTTGCGGATATTGCTTACGCGTCCCTGTTCATCGAAATAGACGGCCAGGAAGCGTTCCCGATTCCGGTGTTCCCGTTGGCTGTCGACGAAATAGTGGTACAGCCAGCGGTCCTGGTGCAGGGGGGCCTTGAGCATGGGGGTGCCCAGCAGGAAGCGGACCTGTGAGCGGGTCATGCCCACTTCCACTTGCTCCACATCGTCATCCCGCAGGAAATTGCCCTGGGGAATGTCTTGGCGATAGACGCAGGCCATCAGCAAGGTCAGCAGACCCAGGGCGGCGGCGACTCTCAAAATTCGCATCATCGCGGCATCTTCCGTCTGTTGAGGGTAATGCGTGATAATACGTCATCAGCGAACCCCATGACCAGTGGAGGCAGGATGGAAACTCAGGATTTGCGCAAGGTGGGCCTGAAGGTCACCGTTCCCAGAATGAAGATCCTGGAGATTCTGGCCAATGACGAAAAACGCCACCTTAGCGCCGAGGACGTCTACAAGGCTCTGCTGGACGCCGGCGAGGAGATTGGGCTGGCGACCGTCTATCGGGTGCTGACCCAGTTTGAGAGCGCGGGCCTCGTGGCCCGCCATCATTTCGAGGGCGGGCAGTCGGTCTTCGAACTGGACGAGGGCGAGCACCACGACCACATTCTGTGCGTCAACTGCGGTCGGGTGGATGAGTTCGTGGACGATGTCATCGAGGCGCGCCAGGTCCACATCGCCGAAAGCCGCGGCTACCGGATGACCGACCACTCCCTCTACATTTACGGCATTTGCCCGGAATGCCAGGGACAGACAAGCGAAGAAAGCTAGCCTCGCGCGAGTCAAATATCAGCCGGCTTTCTCCATCATTTCGCGGGCATGGCTGCGACTGGTGTCGGTGATTTCGGTGCCACCCAGCATGCGCGCCAGTTCCTCCACCCGGTCCCCATCGCTCAGGGGCTCGACCCGGGTATAGGTCTCGCCATCGTCAGTGGATTTGCCGATCCGGAAATGGTGGTGGCCCTGGGAGGCCACCTGGGGCAGGTGGGTGACGCAAAGGACCTGGCAGCGGGCCCCCAGGCGCCGCAGTTCCCGGCCGACGATCTCGGCCACGCCACCGCCAATGCCGGCATCCACCTCGTCGAAGATCATCGCCGGGATGCTGGCCCGCCGGGCCGCCACCACCTGAATGGCAAGGCCGATGCGGGACAGCTCACCGCCCGAGGCGACTCGTGCCAGGGGCCGCAAGGGCTGTCCGGTGTTCATCGAGACCTGGAAATTGAGCTGATCACCGCCGCCGCGCCGGGGGCTGCTCGGCTCCAGCGTGACCTCGATGTCGAAGCGCCCGCCGTCCAGGCCCAGCCCCTGCATCACGTCGGTGACTTTCCCGGACAGGGTCGCGGCCGTCTTCTGTCTTGCCTGGCTGAGCTTCCTGGCCGCCTTATGCCAGCGTTCTTCGCACTGGGCCAGGGCCTCGCGGGCCTCGGCCAGTCGCTCGCCGGCGTGTTCGATGGCATCCAGCCGTTCGCGCATGCCGTCCAGGGTGGCGGGCAGGGCCTCGGGCTCCACCCGGTGTTTACGGGCCAGTTCGTGGGCCGAGCCGATCCGGTCGGCGACCCAGTTCAGGCGTGCGGGATCCAGGTCGAGATCACTCAGGTAACGCTGCAGTTCCTCGCTGGCCTCATCGATGCTGATACGGGCCTGTTCAAAGCCGGCACGGACCGGTTCCAGTCGGGCATCCAGTTCAGTCAGGGATTCCAGGTGGGACAGGGCCTGGCTGAGCAGCTCGGAGGCGGTGCTGCCGTCACCCTCATAGGCCATGGTCAGGGCCTGCTGACCTTCTTCCAAGAGCCGGCCACCGTGACGCAGGCGCTCGTGCTCGGCTTCCAGCGATTCCAGCTCGCCGGGTTCCAGTTCCAGCGCCTCCAGTTCCCGAACCTGATGCCTGAGGTAGTCGATGCCGGCCTCGCCACCGCCGGCATCTTCCTCGAGCCGGTTCAGCTTCTCGCGCGCATCCTGCCAGTCCCGCCAGGCCTGATCGGCGCTCTCCAGGGCAGCGGCATGGTCGCCATACTGGTCCAGCAGGGCGAGTTGGGTCTTCGTCTTGAGCAGGGACTGGTGCTCATGCTGGCCATGGATGTCCATCAGCCGTTCACCCAGGCGCCGGAGTTGCTGCACCGGCACCTTGTGGCCGTTGACATAGGCGCGTGAGCGGCCCTGGCGGTTGATGGTTCGGCGCAGCAGGCATTGGTCTTCGTCGTCGAGCTCTTCCTGGACCAGCCATTCCCTGGTTTCCGGGTCGTCGTGCAGGTCGAACTCCACGCTGATCTCGGCGCGCTCGCGGCCATGACGGACGACGGCGGCGTCGGCCCGGTCACCCAGGACCAGGCCAATGGCATCGACCAGAATCGACTTGCCGGCGCCGGTTTCCCCGGTCAGCACATTCAGTCCCCCGGTCAGCTCCAGGTCGAGCTCACTGATCAGGGCAAAGTCCTTGATTCTTAGATGGGTCAGCATTTTGATCCCCGGCTTCCCCGTTTGTGGTTTGGGCTCAAGAGCATATCAAAGCTCAACGGGGAACAGTCCCGTTCTGGGCCCGGCCCCATTGGAGTTTGGAGCGCAGCAGCGCGAAGTAATCATAACCGGGCGGGTGGAGCAGGGTGGTGATGCGTTCGGAGCGGGTAATCTCCAGGGTTTGCCCGGCCTTGAGTGTTGCCGTCTGCTGGCCGTCCCAGTTGACCTGGGCAATGCCGTCGGGGCTGCCGCGCAGAATGAAGCGGATGCGGCATTGGCCGGGCAGGACCAGGGGGCGATCACTGAGGGTGTGAGGGCAGATGGGCACCAGGGCTAGGCTGTCCACGTCCGGGTGGAGGATGGGGCCGCCACCGGACAGGGCGTAGGCAGTCGAGCCGGTGGCCGTGGCGGCGATCATGCCGTCGGCCCGGTGCAGGGAAACGAAGCTGTCATCCACCCAGGCCTCGAATTCGATCATCCGCCCGCCATCGGCTTTCTGGACCACCACATCATTGAGCGCCAGGTCCTGACTGACGACCTGGTCGCCATCCATGATGCGGGCGTCGAGCATGCGGCGTTCGTCGCGCTGGAACTGGCCATCGAGAATGCTGGCCACGCCGTCACTTGCCTGCTCGGCGGCGATATCGGTGAGAAAGCCCAGCCGCCCCAGGTTGATTCCGGCCAGGGGAACGGGGTGGTCGGCCAGTTGGCGGGCCGTGTTGAGCAGGGTGCCGTCGCCACCCACCACGATGATCAGATCCGCTTCCCGACTGAGCCGGGACAGGCTGCCGACCTCATGGGGCCAGCCGTCCATGGTCTCGCCGATCCTTGCATCCAGGCTGGTTCGCAGGCCGCGGGACTTCAGCAGTTCCGCCAGTTGCAGTAATACGCGCGAGACGCGCTGGTCGCCGCTCTTGCCCACCAGTCCGATGTGCTGGAATTCCTGTGCCATGAAGTTGGTCCAAATTCCTGTGTGTTGGGGATTTATTGATGCCCGGCAGTTGACAGTATTGTGAAGCCACTGCTAATTTTCCGCCAGTCTGGCACTCGGCTTGTTGGAGTGCTAAAAACCGGATTCGATCCCCTCTGGAATGAGCATGCGACACGAGGCCATGGACATTCAGCTTTCCACCCGAGCCCAGCACCTGCTCAAGACTCTGGTGGAACGTTACATCCACGAAGGCCAGCCGGTGGGTTCCCGCTCATTGTCGCGCCAGTCCGGGCTGGAATTGAGTCCGGCCAGCGTCCGCAATGTGATGGCCGACCTGGAGGAAATGGGCTTTGTGCAATCGCCTCATACCTCCGCCGGCCGGATCCCCACCGTCAAGGGCTATCGCTTCTTTGTCGACACCCTGCTGACCGTACGCAAGTTGACCCGGCGTGAGGTCAGCCGCCTTGAGCTGGGGCTCAGGAATCAGGACGGGGATTTCCAGAACCTGGTCAGTTCGGCCAGCACCCTGCTTTCCGGAGTGACCCGCCTGGCCGGTGTGGTCACGCTGCCCCGGCGTGAGCGGGCCACCTGGCAGCAGATTGAGTTTCTGCCCCTGTCCGAGTCCCGGGTCCTGGCCGTGGTGGTCTTCAGCGACCAGGATGTCCAGAACCGCATTCTTCATCTGGAGAGCGGCTATGACCGGGACCAGCTCCAGAAGGCGGCCAATTATCTCAACGCCCAGTTTGCCGGGCGGGATCTCACCGAGGTGCGCCGTGCCCTGCTGGAGGAGATGCAGCAGGCCCGGAAGAGCATGAACGAACTGATGCTGACCGCCATCAAGATGGCCGGCGAGGTCTTCGACGATGGCGACGTCAACCAGAATGGCTATGTGATGGCCGGTGAAACCAATCTGATGGAGTTTGCCGAGCTGTCTGACGTGGAAAAGCTGCGGCGGCTGTTCGAGGCCTTCAATCAGAAACGGGATATTCTCCACCTCCTGGATCAGGCCATTGCCGCCGACGGGGTGCAGATCTTCATTGGCGAGGAGTCCGGCTACCGGGTGCTGGATGACTGCAGCGTGGTGACCGCCCCCTACGGTGCGGAAGATGAGGTGGTGGGCGTGCTGGGCGTCATCGGCCCCACCCGAATGGCCTATGAGCGAGTGATCCCAATTGTTGATATGACCGCGCGATTGCTCGGGCATGCCTTGAATTCCCGCCAGTAGGTCCCAGATTCCCCTCAGAAACTTTGCATCCCTCGGTAGTCGCCGAGGCAGAAAATCTTTTTTCTCAAGAGGTTATGGCACATGGCTGAAGAGCAATCTCACGCTCGGGAAGAAGAGCGCGACCCAGTGACGGCGGAAAATGCTGCCGACGATGAGGGCCGTCAGGCCGGCCCGGCCGATCTGGAGGCGGAACTGGCCGAGGCCCGCGAGGCCCTCGAGAATGCCAAGGCCGACAATCTGCGTACCCTGGCCGAGCTGGAAAATGTCCGCAAGCGGGCCCGCCGGGATGTGGAGAACGCCCGCAAGTTCGCAATCGAAAAGCTGGCCGCCGAGCTGCTGGATGTTAAGGACAGCCTGGAGATGGGCCTCAAGGCCGTTGAAGGGGACAATCCTTCCCTGGAGCAGCTCCGCGAGGGCAAGGAAATGACCTTGCGGCAGTTGATCACGGCAATGGAAAAGGTCGGCATTGCCGAGCTCAATCCGGAAGGCGAGCCCTTCAACCCCGAATTCCACGAGGCCATGACCATGCAGGAAAGCGCCGAGCATGAACCCGACTCGGTCATTCACGTGATCCAGAAGGGTTACCTGCTGAATGGCCGTCTGCTCCGGCCCGCTCGCGTGATCGTGGCCAGGTCGCCCGAAGGCGATGCCGATGGGGATTCCGGCGAGGGTGCTTGAAACCGTCGCCGCCGCCCCCATCTAGGCAGGCAGAGAGTATTCCAGTAAGTCATCAGGAATTATCAGCGCATTTTTTGGAGATATGGCTATGTCTAAGATTATCGGCATCGACCTGGGTACCACCAACTCTTGTGTTGCCATCATGGAAGGTGGTGAGACCAAGGTCATTGAAAACAGTGAAGGGGATCGCACCACGCCGTCGATCGTCGCTTTCACCAAGGAAGGCGAGGAACTGGTGGGGCAGTCCGCCAAGCGTCAGGCGGTAACCAACCCCAACAACACCCTGTTCGCGGTCAAGCGCCTGATCGGTCGTCGTTTTGACGATGCCGTGGTGCAGAAGGACATCGACATGGTGCCCTATGAGATCGTCAAGGCCGACAATGGCGATGCCTGGGTACAGGTCAAGGACAAGAAGATGGCACCGCCGGAGATTTCCGCGCGGGTGTTGAAGAAGATGAAGCAGACCGCCGAGGACTATCTGGGTTCGGAAGTCACCGAGGCGGTGATCACCGTGCCGGCCTACTTCAATGACTCCCAGCGCCAGGCAACCAAGGATGCCGGGCGAATCGCCGGTCTGGAAGTGAAGCGGATCATCAATGAGCCCACCGCCGCGGCGCTGGCCTATGGTCTGGACAAGAAGCGCGGTGATCGCAAGGTGGCGGTCTACGACCTGGGTGGTGGCACCTTCGATATCTCCATTATCGAAATCGCCGAAGTGGATGGTGAGCACCAGTTCGAGGTGCTGTCCACCAACGGTGACACCTTCCTGGGTGGTGAGGACTTCGACAAGGCCGTGATCGATTACCTGGCCGCGGAGTTCAAGAAGGAGCAGGGCGTTGATATCCGCAAGGATCCGCTGGCCATGCAGCGCCTCAAGGAAGCGGCCGAGAAGGCCAAGATCGAGCTGTCTTCTTCCCAGCAGACCGAAGTGAATCTGCCCTATATCACCGCCGATGCCGACGGCCCCAAGCACCTGAGCATCAAGATCACCCGGGCCAAGCTGGAATCCCTGGTGGAAGACCTGATCAAGCGCACCATCGAGCCCTGCAAGACGGCCATCAAGGATGCCGGCCTGTCGGTCAACGATGTGGATGACGTGATTCTGGTGGGTGGTCAGACCCGGATGCCCAAGGTGCAGGAAGCGGTCAAGGGCTTCTTCGGCAAGGACCCGCGCAAGGACGTCAACCCCGATGAAGCCGTGGCCGTGGGTGCTGCCATTCAGGGCGGCGTGCTGGGCGGTGACGTCAAGGACGTGCTGCTGCTGGACGTCACGCCCCTGTCCCTGGGGATCGAAACGCTGGGCGGCGTGATGACGAAGCTGATCGAGAAGAACACCACCATCCCTACCAAGGCCAACCAGACCTTCTCCACGGCCGAGGACAACCAGGGTGCGGTGACCGTGCATGTGCTCCAGGGTGAGCGTGAGCAGGCTGCCCAGAACAAGTCCCTGGGCCGCTTCGACCTCACCGACATTCCGCCGGCCCCCCGTGGCGTGCCCCAGATCGAAGTCACCTTCGATATCGACGCCAACGGTATTCTCCATGTGTCCGCCAAGGACAAGGCCACCGGCAAGGAGCAGGGGATCGAGATCAAGTCCTCCGGCGGGCTGTCGGAAGACGAGATCGAAGAGCGGATCCGCGACGCCGAGGCGCATGCGGAAGAGGACAAGCGCTTCAAGGAACTGGTGGAAGTGCGCAACCAGGCCGATGGCCTGATCCACGCCACCCGCAAGTCGCTGGAAGAGCATGGTGACAAGGCCGAGGATGGCGAGAAGGAGCAGATCGAGACGGCGATCTCCGAGCTGGAGGAAGCCATGAAGGGCGAGGACATTGATGCAATCAAGTCCAAGACGGAAGCCCTGACGCAGGCTGCCGGTCAGCTTGCCCAGAAGGCCTATGCGGAACAGGCCGCCGAGGCCGGCGCTGAGGGCGCCGAAGCCGGTGAACAGGCCGAGGGTGAGCAGAAGGACGACGATGTGGTGGACGCGGAATTCGAGGAAGTGAAGGAAAACCGCAAGTAAGCCACCAAGGCGGCAGCATGTGCGGGGGTGTCACCGGGCAGGAGCCCAGGTCGGTGATACCCCCGCGTCTGTGTCTGGAAGCAGGGCCCGGCAGACGGGACAGTTCAGTGGATAACGGGGATCGAAATGTCGAAGCGGGATTATTACGAGGTTCTGGGCGTGGAGAAAGACGCATCGGAGGCCGATATCAAGAAGGCTTACCGGCGTTTGGCCATGAAATACCACCCGGACCGGAACCCCGGCGACGAGGAGGCGGAGAATAGCTTCAAGGAGGTCAAGGAGGCCTATGAGGCCTTGTCGGATCCCCAGAAGCGCGCCGCCTATGATCAGTTTGGGCATGCCGGCGCCGAGGCCGGATTCGGCGGTGCCGGTGGTCCAGGCGGCGGCTTTGGCGGTGCCGAGGCCTTTTCCGATATCTTCGGCGATGTCTTTGGTGACATCTTCGGTGGTGGTGGGCGTCGCGGTGGTGGCCGCCGTGTGTTTCGCGGCGCCGACCTGCGGTATCGCCTGACCATCGATCTCGAGCAGGCGGTGCAGGGGGACACGGTGCAGATTACCGTGCCCACCGCTCGCCATTGCGATACCTGTGACGGCTCCGGCGCCGAACCCGGCAGTCAGCCCGAGACCTGCGATACCTGCGGCGGCATGGGGCAGGTTCGCATGCAGCAGGGCTTTTTCTCCGTCCAGCAGACCTGCCCGGCCTGTGGCGGTGACGGCAAGCTGGTGCGCAATCCCTGCAAGGCCTGTGGCGGTCGCGGCCGGGTTCGGGATGAGAAAAAGCTCTCGGTTCGCATTCCCGAGGGCGTCGACGAGGGTGATCGCATCCGCCTTAGCGGCGAGGGCGAGGCGGGTGAGAATGGTGGCCCGCCCGGGGATCTTTACGTGGAGGTCCATGTTCGACCCCACCCGATCTTCCGTCGTGAAGGCAATGACCTGATCTGTGATGTGCCCATCAATTTCAGTACGGCGGCCCTCGGTGGTCAGGTTGAGGTGCCCACCCTGGACGGGCGGGTTTCCCTCAAGATTCCCGCCGAGACCCAGAGTGGCAAGCTGTTCCGGCTGCGCGGCAAGGGCGTGAAGCCCGTTCGCGGCGGTCCCCGTGGGGACCTGATGTGCCGGGTCATGGTGGAAACCCCGGTGAAGTTGAGCAAGCGCCAGAAGGAGCTGCTTAAGGAATTCGAACAGAGCCTGGAAGACGGGGGCGAGCGCCACAATCCCCGTTCCAGTTCCTGGCTGGACGGGGTCAAGCGTTTTTTCGAGAATCTGGGCTGAGTAGGCAAAGATGCTGAATATCGCAATTGTAGGCGCCTCCGGGCGCATGGGGCGCTCCATCACGGCCTTGGCCGCGGAGGCGCACGATGTGCGCATCAGCGGCGCCCTGGTGCGTCCGGGCAGTCCGGCCGAAGGCACTCGGGTGCTGGGCGTGGAGCGGGTCAACTACAGCAGCGAGCTTTCCCTGGCGCTGGAAGACGCCCATGTGGTGCTGGATTTCTCGGCGCCGGCCTCGGGTGAGCGGGTGGCGGCCTATTGCGCCGAACAGGGCTTGCCCTTGCTGGTGGGTACCACTGGCCTGGCGCCTTCCCAGCGTGCACCGCTCGAGGCGGCTGCCGCCAAGACAGCGGTGCTGCTTGCCCCCAATACCAGTCTCGGCGTCAATCTCCTTCTGGAGCTGGTCCGACGAACGGCGGCGGCCCTGGGCGAGGAATACGACATCGAGATCTTCGAGGCCCACCATGGCCAGAAGGTGGATGCGCCTTCGGGCACGGCCTTGAGATTGGGCGAGGAAGCCGCCGCCGGTCGTGAGCAGCAGCTGGACAGTACGGCGGTCTACCAGCGCAAGGGCCAGACCGGCCACCGGCGGGCAGGGGATATCGGTTTCTCGGTGATGCGCGGCGGTGATATTGCCGGGGAGCACACGGTCTATTTTGCCGGCCCCGGGGAGCGACTGGAACTCACCCATCGGGCTTCCAGCCGTGACACCTTTGCCCGGGGGGCTCTCAACGCGGCTCGCTGGCTGCTGGGTCAGCGGCCGGGTCTGTACGGCATGGAGCATGTGCTCGGAGTCAGCCGGCCCACGGACTAGACCGCCGTGCGTGGACAGGAGCGGGTGGGGTTCACTATAATCTCCGGGGTCGAGAGGCGGTTCCAAGATACATTCCGAACAGCGGGAAGGGTTCCAGGCG
Source organism: Natronospira sp. (assembly GCF_007134575.1). NCBI lineage: Bacteria > Pseudomonadati > Pseudomonadota > Gammaproteobacteria > Natronospirales > Natronospiraceae > Natronospira > Natronospira sp. The sequence goes on along the minus strand of NZ_SLKM01000154.1, from coordinate 7,945 downwards.
AATCTTTCCCGCTTTGTGTATGCGCGGCCCGGCCACAGCCCGTCAAATAACGGCATTCATTCGGGGAATGCGATAGATATTGCGCTCGGTTTCACCCCGAGCAGGAGGAGCCTGTGCGAAAGAAAGCCCTGCTGGCCCTGGCAGACGGGACGGTGTTTCACGGTGAGCTTGCCGGCGCCGACGGTACCACCGTGGGTGAGGTGGTTTTCAACACCGCCATGACCGGGTACCAGGAGATCCTCACGGATCCTTCCTATGCCCGTCAGTTGGTGACCCTGACCTATCCCCATGTGGGTAATGTGGGTGCCAATCCCCTGGATCTGGAGTCAGAGGGTGTGCAGGCGGCCGGGCTGATTATTCGTGATCTGCCCCTGACGGCCAGCAGCTGGCGCTGTGAGCAGAGCCTGGATGCCTGGCTGCGCGACGAGAACTGCGTCGCCATTGCCGGCATCGATACCCGCAAGCTGACCCGAATCATTCGTGATGGCGGGGCACAGGCCGCCTGCATCAGCAGCGAGCTGGAGCCGGAAGCGGCGATTGCCAGGGCGCGTGAATTCCCCGGCCTCAAAGGCATGGACCTGGCCCAGGTGGTGAGCACGGAAAAGCGCTATAGCTGGGAAGAAGGCGTCTGGTCCCTGGAGGACAACGCTTTCCAGCCGGCCGGTGAATCACGCTTTCATGTCGTTGCCTATGACTTCGGGGTCAAGCGCAACATCCTGCGTTTGCTGGTGGACAGTGGTTGCCGGGTGACCGTGGTTCCCGCGACGACCCCCGCCGAGGAAGTGCTGGCCATGGCGCCCGATGGGGTCTTCCTGTCCAATGGCCCGGGTGACCCGGAACCCTGTGACTATGCCATCGCCGCAACCCGACGCTTTCTCGAGGAAGGCATCCCCCTGTTCGGTATCTGCCTGGGCTATCAGTTGCTGGGTCTCGCGGTGGGAGGTCGGTCGGTGAAGATGAAGTTCGGACATCACGGGGCCAACCACCCGGTCCTCGACGTGGAATCCGGGCGGGTTCTGATCACCAGCCAGAATCACGGCTTTGCCATCGAAGAGGATGGCCTGCCGGACCCGGTCCGGGTGACCCATCGCTCACTGTTTGATCAAACCCTGCAGGGCATCGAGCACCGGGACTGTCCTGCCTTCGGGTTTCAGGGGCATCCCGAGGCCAGTCCGGGACCCCATGATGCCCGACCGCTCTTCGAGCGCTTTGTGGAGATGATGGCCGGCCACCAGGCCCGTGATCGCGCCCGCGCCTGAGCAGCGACGCAAGCGAGATTTGGTACCCGCGCCAACGGGGCGCGGGTGACAGTTCCTGATTATCGAGCCAGAGACCAGATGCCCAAAAGAAGCGATATCGAAACCATCCTGATCATTGGTGCCGGCCCCATTGTCATCGGTCAGGCCTGTGAGTTCGACTACTCCGGCGCTCAGGCCTGCAAGGCCCTGCGCGAGGAGGGCTATCGCGTCGTTCTGGTCAATTCCAATCCGGCCACCATCATGACCGATCCGGAGATGGCCGATGCCATTTACATCGAGCCCATCCACTGGCGCACGGTTGCCGGGATCATCGAGAAGGAGCGCCCCGACGCGGTGCTGCCCACCATGGGCGGGCAGACGGCGCTCAACTGTGCCCTGGACCTGTATCGGGAAGGTGTGCTTGAGCGCTTTGGGGTGGAAATGATCGGTGCCAGCCGGGACGCCATCGACATGGCCGAGGATCGGGACCGCTTCCGTCGTGCCATGGACGATATCGGACTGGAATCTCCCCGGGCCTTGCTGGCCCATGACATGGATGAAGCCTGGGCCGCACAGAAGGAAATCGGCTTCCCCGCCATCATTCGCCCCTCATTCACCATGGGTGGCAGCGGCGGCGGCATTGCCTATAACCGCGAGGAGTTCCAGGAAATCTGTGACCGCGGGCTGGATCTGTCGCCCACCAACGAGGTGCAGATCGAGGAGTCGGTGCTCGGCTGGAAAGAATATGAAATGGAGGTGGTGCGGGACCGCAATGACAACTGCATCATCATCTGCTCCATTGAAAACATTGATGCCATGGGCGTGCACACCGGGGATTCGGCTACGGTGGCGCCGGCGCAGACACTCACCGACAAGGAATACCAGATCATGCGTGACGCCTCCATCCGGGTGTTGCGCAAGATTGGCGTGGAGACGGGTGGGTCCAATGTGCAGTTTGCGGTCAATCCCGAGAACGGTCGCCTGGTGGTGATCGAGATGAATCCCCGGGTTTCGCGTTCGTCGGCACTGGCGTCCAAGGCGACCGGTTTTCCCATTGCCAAGGTGGCGGCCAAGCTGGCGGTTGGTTACACCCTGGATGAGTTGCGCAATGAAATCACGGGTGGGGTGACGCCGGCCTCATTCGAGCCCAGCATCGATTACGTGGTCACCAAGCTGCCACGCTTTACCTTCGAGAAGTTCCCGCAGGCCAAGCGCCGGCTCACCACCCAGATGAAATCGGTTGGCGAGGCCATGGCCGTGGGGCGGACCTTCCAGGAGAGTTTTCAGAAGGCCCTGCGCAGCCTGGAAATCGACGCCGACGGCCTTTTGCCCAAGCTTACCGGTGAGGGCGAAGAGGATCTGGATAATCTGCGCGGCGAGCTGCGCGATCCGGGGCCGGATCGCCTCTGGTATCTGGCCGATGCCTTTCGGGTCGGGCTCGAGATGGACGAAGTACAGTCACTGACCGGCATCGACCCCTGGTTCCTGGTCCAGGTCGCGGATCTGGTGGCCGAGGAGAATCGCATCAAGGGTCTGGGCCTGGCCTCACTGGACGCCGACCACCTCCGTCGCCTCAAGCGCAAGGGTTTTGCCGACAGCCGTCTGGCCAGCCTGCTGGGCTGTGACGAAGGGGCCCTGCGTGCCCATCGCCATGAGCTGGGTGTGCGGCCGGTTTACAAGCGGGTGGACTCCTGTGCCGCGGAGTTCGAGGCCACCACTGCCTATATGTATTCCACCTACGAGGAAGAATGCGAGTCCCGCCCCAGCGAGCGACGCAAGATCATGATTCTGGGTGGCGGGCCCAACCGCATCGGCCAGGGCATTGAGTTCGACTACTGCTGCGTCCATGCGGCACTCGCCCTGCGCGAGGATGGTTTCGAAACCATCATGGTCAACTGCAATCCGGAGACGGTGTCCACCGACTATGACACCTCCGATCGGCTCTATTTCGAGCCGCTGACGCTGGAGGATGTGCTTGAGATCGTCGCCACCGAGAAGCCGGAAGGGGTGATTGTCCAGTTTGGTGGTCAGACACCGTTGAAGCTGGCCCGGGATCTGGAAGCTGCGGGGGTGCCGATTATCGGTACCACGCCTGATTCCATTGATCTGGCCGAGGACCGTGAGCGTTTTCAGCAGTTGGTCAACCGACTCAATCTCAGCCAACCGCCGAACCGCACCGCGCGCACGGCAGGCGAGGCCATTCGCCTGGCGGCCGAGATCGGCTACCCCCTGGTGGTTCGTCCTTCTTATGTCCTCGGCGGCCGAGCCATGGAAGTGGTTTTCAATGAGGATGACCTGATCGAGTACATCGAGAACGCGGTCAAGGTATCCAACGACTCGCCGGTTCTGCTGGATCGTTTCCTGGAAGAGGCGGTGGAAGTGGATGTGGATGCCGTCTCCGATGGCGATACCGTGGTGATCGGCGGGGTGATGGAACACGTGGAGCAGGCGGGGGTCCATTCCGGGGATTCGGGCTGTTCACTGCCCCCCAATAGCCTGGACGAGAATATCCAGGGGGAAATCCGCGAACAGATGAAGGCGCTGGCCCGTGAGCTTCATGTGGTGGGCCTGATGAATGCCCAGTTTGCCGTTCGGGGCCAGGAAATATTCCTGCTTGAGGTCAACCCAAGGGCTTCGCGTACCGTGCCTTTTGTTTCCAAGGCCGTGGGCGTGCCCCTGGCGAAGGTTGCCGCTCGGGCCATGGCGGGACGAAGCCTGGCCGAGCAGGCTGTAACCGAGGAGCGGCTGCCCCGCTATTATTCGGTCAAGGAATCCGTCTTTCCCTTTGCCAAGTTCCCGGGTGTGGACCCCATCCTGGGGCCCGAGATGAAGTCCACCGGCGAGGTCATGGGGGTAGGGCGCAGTTTCGGCGAAGCCTATGCCAAGGCACAGCTGGGCGCGGGGATGGACCTGCCCCGCGGTGGTCGTGCCTTCATCAGTGTTCGCGATCCGGACAAGCCGGCCGCCATCGAGCTGTCCCGGCTCCTGGTGGAACGGGACTTCGAACTGGTTGCCACCAAGGGTACGGCACAGGCTCTGGAAGAGGCGGGGATTCCGGTCAAGTCGGTCAACAAGGTCCGTGAGGGGCGGCCGCATATCGTCGACATGATCAAGAACGACGAGATTACGCTGATCGTTAACACCACCGAAGGCAAGAAAGCCATTCGGGAATCTCATTCCATTCGCAGTGAGGCGGTTCATCGCAAGGTCGTCTACTACACGACCATTGCCGCCGGACGGGCCACCTGTCTGGCCATGGATCATATGGACGTCGCTGACGTTAACCGTCTGCAGGATCTGCATCAGGAGTACAGTCAATGAAGAGAACGCCACTGACCGTAAGAGGCGCAGAGCGTCTTAAAGCGGAGCTGAAAAAGCTCAAGACCGAGGATCGGCCCAGGGTGGTAAACGCCATTGCCGAGGCCCGAGAGCATGGTGATCTCAAGGAGAATGCCGAGTATCACGCTGCCCGTGAAGAACAGGGATTGATTGAGGCGCGAATCAAGGATATCGAGGCCAAGCTGTCCACTGCCGAAATCATTGACGTGACCAAGGTGAATGCCCAAGGCAAGGTCATTTTTGGCGCCACGGTGGATGTCTATGACGAGGCCAGCGACAGCGAGGTCACTTATCAGATCGTTGGCGAGGACGAGGCCGACATCAAGGAGGGCTTGCTGTCAGTCAACTCGCCCATTGCCCGTGCCCTGATCGGCAAGGAAGAGGGTGACGAGTGCGAGGTGGAGACCCCCGGCGGTTTGCGCCGCTACGAGATCGTCGAGGTGCGTTACCAATAAGGCCGTGCCCGGGGCCGCCGGCCGGGAGGCTCAGGAGGCCAGGGCTCAGGAGGCCAGGGCGCGCCGGGAGTGGCCGGGCCCGGGCAGTTCAATCCGGGGCTTTTCCGGGTGAGGACGGTAGAGCACGGCCACATGCCCGATGCGTTGCACCAGGGTCGCGCCGGTTCGCTCGCAGATCTCGGCAATCATGTTGCTGCGCTCTTCCCGGTCATCGGCCACGATGCGTGTCTTGATCAGCTCGTGATCATTGAGGCCCCGCTCAATCTCGGCCAGTACCGCTTCGGTAAGGCCATTGGCGCCGGTCTGGACGATGGGGCGCCGGTGATGGGCCAGACGCTTGAGGTGTTTTTTCTGGGCTTCGCCCAGGGGCTTGCTCTGATTGCTCACGGTGTCGACGGACTCGTGTTGCGAAACTGAGCGCCTATTCTGAGGCCAGCAGCGGGCTTTGGCAAACCCCGCAGGATGAAATCATGGGACGCAAGAGTAGCAGCCGGCGGTGGCTGCGGGAGCATCACAGCGATGAGCACGTGTTGCGGGCCCGGCGCGAGGGCTGGCGCTCCCGTGCCGCCTTCAAGCTGGAGGAGATCGACCGCAAGGATCGCTTGCTCAAGCCCGGCATGACGGTGGTGGACCTGGGGGCGGCGCCCGGCGGCTGGACCCAGTATGTAGCCCGAAAACTGGACGGCAAGGCTCGGATCTTCGCCCTGGACCGTCTGCCCATGGACAGCTTTACAGGCACCCGCTTCATTCAGGGGGATTTCACCGAGCAGGCGGTGCTGGACGCCCTGCTGGCGGAACTGGGCGAGGATCGCTCGGTAGACCTTGTGCTTTCGGATATGGCCCCCAATATGAGTGGTATGAAGGGCGTGGATCAGCCTGCTGCCATGTATCTGGCCGAACTGGCCCTGGATCTGGCCGCACAGGTGCTGCGCCCTGGCGGTGACTTTCTGGTCAAGACTTTCCAGGGGGAGGGTTTCGACGAATTTCTGGCGGATCTGCGCAGCCGTTTCGGGAAAGTGCAGGTGCGTAAGCCCAAGGCGTCCCGGGATCGTTCCCCGGAGGTCTATCTATTGGCCCGGAACTACCGGGTAGTGTAGTGTCTAAAACGGTGTCAAAGGCCGCATTTTGCGGCGTTTTGCCCCAAATTCACGTCTTTGAATGCGCCGTGAGCGCGTGGAGTCGAGCTTGAGCGAACTGGCCAAGAATCTGATTATCTGGATCATCATTGCAGTGATCCTGATGGCCCTGTTCAACAACATGGGCCCGGAACAGGAGGCTGTCGAGGAGCTGAGTTATTCCCAGTTCCGCAGTGAGATGCGCCAGGGCAATCTGGAATCGGTCACCTTTGAGGGCCAGAAGATCCAAGGTGTGCTCTATACCGGCGACCAGATCCGGACCACCAATCCGGAGAGCGATAACACCGCCCTGATCGGCGAGCTGGAAGATTACGGAGTGGAGATCGCCGCCAAGGAAGAGGAGCGGGGCTCGGTGTTCTGGCAAATCTTCCTGTCCTGGACGCCCTTCCTGTTGCTGATTGCCATCTGGATTTACTTCATGCGCCAGATGCAGGGGGGTGGTGCCGGCGGCAAGGGCGCCATGTCCTTTGGCAAGAGCAAGGCGCGCATGCTCAATGATGAGCAGGTCAATGTTCGCTTCACGGATGTGGCCGGCTGTGACGAGGCCAAGGAAGAGGTCACCGAGCTTGTCGACTTCCTCAAGGATCCAAGCAAGTTCCAGCGCCTGGGGGGCAAGATTCCCAAGGGCGTGCTGATGGTCGGTCCGCCCGGCACGGGTAAGACCCTGCTGGCCCGCGCCATTGCCGGCGAGGCGGGCGTGCCCTTTTTCACCATCTCGGGTTCCGATTTTGTCGAGATGTTCGTGGGTGTGGGCGCGTCCCGTGTCCGTGACATGTTCGAACAGGCCAAGAAGCATGCGCCCTGCATCATCTTCATTGATGAGCTGGATGCCGTGGGTCGCCAGCGAGGCGCCGGTCTTGGCGGTGGTCATGACGAGCGCGAACAGACCCTCAACCAGATGCTGGTGGAAATGGACGGTTTCGAGGGCCACGAGGGCGTGATCGTGATCGCGGCCACCAACCGTCCTGACGTATTGGACAAGGCGCTGTTGCGTCCCGGCCGTTTTGACCGCCAGGTGGTGGTCGGCTTGCCCGACGTTCGGGGTCGTGAGCAGATTCTGGGCGTTCATCTGCGCAAGGTGCCGGCCGATGAAAGTGTGGAGCCGCGCCTCATTGCCCGAGGGACCCCAGGCTTTTCCGGTGCGGACCTGGCCAATCTCGTCAACGAGGCCGCCCTGTTTGCGGCCCGGGCCAATGACAAGTACGTCACCATGGAGCACCTGGAAAAGGCCAAGGACAAGATCATGATGGGCGCCGAGCGCCGGTCCATGGTCATGAACGAGGAAGACAAGCGACTGACCGCCTATCACGAGGCGGGGCATGCCATCGTCGGCCGTCTGGTGCCGGACCATGACCCGGTCTACAAGGTCTCCATCATTCCCCGTGGGCGTGCCCTGGGTGTGACCATGTTCCTTCCCGAGGAAGATGAATACAGCCAGAGCAAGCAGAAGCTGGAAAGTCGGATCTCCAGCCTGTTCGGTGGTCGCATCGCGGAAGAGCAGATCTATGGGGCGGAGAAGGTGACCACCGGTGCCTCCAACGATATCGAGGTGGCGACCAATATTGCCCGCAAGATGGTCACCAAATGGGGGCTGTCGGACAAGCTGGGCCCGCTTTCCTACGAGGAAGACGACGGCGAGGTCTTCCTGGGTCGGGAAATGCAGCAGCGGCACAGCAACATGTCGGATGAAACCGCTCGTGCCATTGATGCCGAGATCCGCGCCATCATAGATCGCAACTACGATCGGGCAGAGAAACTGCTTCGGGAGCACGAGGAC